>CAVZNE010000336.1:0-11379 GCA_963776445.1 Terriglobales bacterium | reverse complement strand
CCGAACCTGGGGCCAAAATCCGTATAGACGGGATCAGGTCCGAGATTCGGGTTCGGATCCACGACTACATGGGCCGCATCGATCGCATTGCCTGCTGGAATGCACGGCGAATACACACCTCCCGCAGCATTGCACGCTGGTGGCATCTTGCCGCCGGAGATGAGCCAGTTTCCGGTGTTGGGGTCCATCATCGCGGCTTGCGTTCCGAATAAGAGGTGCGGCGAGGACTCGCCGTCCCAGCGCAAACCGGCGTTGAGGGTGAGCTTGGGCGTAGCCTTCCACGTGTCCTGGATATAGGCCGAAGGAGCGACTACCCGTGATCCATTGTTTAACGATTGCAAATCAGCGGTGTCGGGAATTCCCATCAGTGCACTCGCAAGGCTGTTACCCGTGAGCGCTGTATTCGGATTGCCCGTGTCGCCCTGAGAGAATTGGAAATAATCAGCGCCGCCCCTTGCACCCGGAGTACCCTGATTCAACTGCGGAATCTGCTCCTCGAAGCCCCAACGGAACAGATGCTTGCCGTGAATCCAGGTCGTGTTGACCGAGAAGTTGATTTCATGGCTAATCGATCCGATCGGACCAAGCCCGCCCTCATTGGCGTAGCCTGAAAGCTGCATTTGGGGGTTGCCATAGGTCGTTGCCAGCGCGGAATAGAGTGCCACACCCGCGGCGCTAACCCCAACCGGCACCTCCCCGACACGCGCGTTCCAGCGCCCAGAGTAGCCGACCGTTGCGTCGAGGACGAGGTTCTGTGTGAACGTGTGACTAACCCCGCCACCGTAGTTCCGGTCGTCCGCGCCTGAAGTGGTCTGGAGATGGTGCGTAGCCCAGGCTGTATCGACTCCGTTGATCGAGCTATAGCGCGCCCACAGCATGGTTTTCGCTCCAAAGTTCTGATCTATACGGAAGTTCAGTTCATTGGCGTTGTTGGTCTCAGGATTGTTCAGCAAGGTATTCGGAGACCCGGGCAAGGCATTCGGGATGTTTGGAGTATCTGCAAAATCCGTCAAGAATGTTTGCATTGTGGTGTCGATCAAATTGGAGGGAATATGGTACCCATCGCCAAGAATCTGTCTGTTGTAGCTTCCTGCCTTGCTCCCCGGGGTGGTGGTATACGGGTTGTACAACTCGTACGGTTGCGCGGACGCATGCGTGAAGTCGCCGCTCAGCTCCGCAGTTGTAGGAGAGATATACGTGGAACTGGATGGCTTGACGTACCTCCATCCTTCATACGCCGCGAAGAAGAAGGTCTTGTCCTTGCCGTTATACAGTTTGGGAATGCGAACCGGCCCACCAAACGTACCGCCGTACTCGTTCTGGTGAAAGGGAGATTTATCAGGTTTCCCGTTGGCGTCGAAGTCGGTAAACGTGTTGCGCGCGTCCAGGCTTTGGTTCCGCAGATACTCCCAGCCCGATCCATGATACGTGTTGGTGCCGGACTTGGTGACGAGGTTCACCACGCCTCCGAGGACCCCGCCAAACTCCGCGTTGTCGTTATGCGACTGGATCTTGAACTCCTGAATCGCGTCGACGATGGGCGGGACGTCGTAGGTGCTGGACAAGCCGCCAGTATTGATGACGCCGTCGAGGTAGTAGATGTTCTCGCGGTTCCACTGGCCCTGTGCCGCTGGATAGACGAAGGCAGCGCCCGGAATTCCAACTGCATTTTGGTTGGTTCCGTAGGTGGAGCCAGCGCCCGAGTTCTGCGAGTAGTTGGTCGGGTTGATTCCCGGAGCGAGCGTTAGAAGAGAGGTGAAGCTTCTGCCGTTCAACGGCAGATCGTCCACGGAGCGGGTTTCGATCACCGTGCCGAGCGTGGCGCTTGTGGCCTCGATCAACTCCTCGGATGAAGTGACCGTAATGGTTTGCGTTGCCGAGCCAACTTGAAGCTTGAAGTCCTGAGTGATGTTCTGGTTGACGTCCAGCCGGGCTGACGCGCTGGATTCAGTTTGAAAGCCGGACTGAGTCACCGTGATCTTGTACTCGCCCGGAGCAACCTGCGGGAATACATAGACGCCATCGGTGTTGGTCTTGGTGTCTCGGTTAAGACCGGTCAGCACGTCGGCTAAGTTCACCTTCGCGCCGGCGACGACGGCCCCGTTCTGATCGAAGACGTGTCCGTTGAATTGTCCGGTTGTTGACTGCGCACGGCCTTGTGCTGAGAACGTTAGCAGCATCAAAACAAAGGCAAGAATCTGAATTCCTGCTGAATATAGGCCTGCCTTCGATGGATAGCGCGTGGCCCTTGTTCCCCCAGTTGTTCTGGGTACGGATGATTGTTCCATTACTGCCTCCTGATTAGCGTGAAAAAGCCCAACTGTCCTTACGTTGTCTAAAATCCTGCAACTCGCGGGAAGGACATTTCTTGCGGAGGACATGCCCCTCCGTCCATATACGTCCAAGCCTCTTTGAACGCGACAGTGCCACTGAGCAACTCCGGTCTGCTCGGAATCGATACGATCGCAACCGACACAATACAGACACAAATAGAACAAGTATCGGTTGGATGGAACTTATACCTGATCACAAAAAGATTTGTCAAGATCATAATGGTTCACGTCTAGCCGTCATATTGCGCGCAAGTGAGCGCATACGATCACGGGTGTCGGGCGAGTGCTCGCTGCAAAGTCAGGATGATCAAAGCATCATTATGCAACTTGTTTATTGTCAGACATATAGCGAAGACTCATCCCTGGGCCTTTAGCACTTGCTCAGGTGCTGGACCGTTCGATATGGGAGCCCGGAGACGCCCGCCCGTCTGCCACCACGAGATTCTCTTTCGCTCGTCTCATCCCCACATCTGCGAGGGCGGGGTCGATGGGGCCTGCCTCCTGCCCCGAAGACCGCTTCCGCAGTGGTTACCATTTCTTCCAAGTTTGAATCTCGGATATGATGCTCTGCAGGAGCCTAATTACGCGTAGCTCATATGACTTTCCGAGGCAAATCACGCCGGCTTGAGCGATTTTAGTCACCTCGAATTGAGTTGGGTAGTTGACCTGAGGACAATCCGGTAAGTCGGAGATTACGCACGAAGGGGCGGCTTTTCAAATGGTCAGTATGCGAGTGGATACAGGTTCATCCTCCCCGTGATGCTCCTTCAGTCTGAGCCGCAATTTTGCTTTTGATCCCTTATAACCGGGTGAATGCGCACCTCTTCCGCAGAAACCCCCTCATAGCACTCAAGCGGATTGTTCAAGCGCGCTTGCAACACCCGCCTCACGGAAGCTGTCATGCCCTTACTACGTTTTCATATGTTTCGCTGCAGGCCCACTCATGCGAGCGCACTGTTTGCTTTGCTGACTTTGTCTAGTCAGACTTTTTCGCTCTCAGCCCCGGCCCAGGCGCATGCGGGTAAGCTTTTTTCGAGCACAAGCAGGGGAACTTCAAGCAATTCCGGGATCTTGGTTCGGGCCAAGAAGCTCATCCAGGAAGGTGATCCGCAGGGAGCCTTGTCGATCCTCGAGCAAGCTGATCCCAAGGGCCCAAATGCAAGCGACATACACACCATCAAAGGAGTGTGTTTGGCCTTGCTGGCGAAGCCGGTTGAATCGGCCGCCGAGTTCGACCAGGCAATCGCGATGCGGCCAAACTACGCCCCAACCTACCTCTCCGCGGGTTTGGCGGCAGCCAACTTCGATAACCTGGATCTTGCGCTGGATCGGCTTTCCTCCGCGCTGAGGATGGACCCCAACCTGCCGGGAGCCCGTTATAACTATGCGCTGGTACTGGCCAGGGCCGGAAAGTTCGCCGCCTCTGAAAAGGAAGTGGATGAGGAGTTGGAAAACAAGGGCGTGAAGTCTGAAGCCGCGCTTGACCTTTGGCGTTTGAAAGCACGGGATGCCTATTACCAGAAAAAGTGGCAAGAGACAATCCAGGCCTACAGAAAGACGGCAGAGTTTGAGCCTGATTTTCCCGAGGCATATGCGGCCATCGGCGAGGCTCTGTTCTCGTTGAATCGTGCTGAGGAGAGCGTCGCAGTTCTGGAAAAGGCGGCTGCTCTCGATCCGGAAAATGGAGCCACTCATGCGCTGCTTGGGAAGCTCTACCAGGACGCCGGCAAGCAGGAGCAGGCAATTGTCCAGTTCGAGGCAGCTCACCGATTGAGGCCCAACGATCAGGAAGTGATCTACCGGTTGTACAGAATCTACAGCCACAATGGCGATTCAGCCGATGCAAGCCGCCTGAAGAGGGATCTGGAAAGCCTGATTGCAAGCCGGAACGCGCAATCGCTAAGTGAAGCGACGGCGACTGCGCTGAATAACAAGGGCGTCGAACTTGAAAAGGAAGGGGACCTGTCCGGCGCACTGGACGACTTCGATCAAGCCGCGAAGGCAGACGTGACCAACATTATCTTCCAGCGCAACGCCGCTCTGATCCTATGCAGGCTTGGCCGCACGGAAGAGGCCAAACGCAGGCTCACGGATATTCTCTCCCTTGATCCAGACGACGCCGAGACATTGCAGATTCTTGCAGTAGCCAATGAAACCGCAACTGGCAATTCTGTCTATAAAACGGCTCTTCCAGCCGCAAAGCCGGATCACTGAGCACGGCGTGGCCGCATGGATTCGGCGAGAATTTATTCGTATACGCGTAGGCAAGCCTGCGGGTACCCAATATTACCGCGTACAACTCGGGATCCTGCATGGCAAATATTCTGCCAGACAAGCCCCTTACACCGTCGGCTACCCACTACAAAGCCAGAATTTCCAGCAAAGATGGGATTGACCACACAGCGATGAGCCAGAGTGGCAGCCTGGAATCAGACAGCCACCCTGACCAATGAAACCCCTCAGGCTATTGCTCCCGCGGGGACACCGACATCGCAATTCAACAGGTGGTTGATGATGAGCATCTCCAACTCCTCGTAGTCCCGTTCCGCAATCAGCGCGGCGACATCTTCGTCCCGCAGACTGCGCGACAGCGTTAACAAGTGATTGAAGATGGTAAGGCTATTCGACAGATGCTTGGAGGATACAGCCTGTCGCTGTGTGCGCATCGCCTTGACGTCGAGGCCGACAAACTCGCCGTTTCGGCCATAGTTATAACGATCAAGCAGCCGCACCTGATTGAATGCCCTGCGAAGATCCACCGCTCCGAAGGACTTGTCCTGGTCAAACTTGAGTCCGTTCTGGTCGTTGAGATGGACTGTATAGAGTTTGTCGTACGACAATGCAAAACCGATCTCGTCGGAGGGATCCAGACCAGCGAGAATGGCGTGAGCGCTCTCGATGTTGACCCCGATTCTGGATGGATCAATTGTCCGGTAGGCAAGAGCGATGGCATGGCCAGTGGTGGGGATGTAAGTGTGGTCCATGGGCTCATTGGGCTTCGGCTCAACGGCGATGCGAATCTTCGGGTTGTAGGTCAGCATGTCATCCATTGCTGCGACGATCCGGTCGACCGCGATCTTGCTGTCTTTCGACTCCCGAATATAGGTTCCCTCGCGCGCTAGCCAGAGAACGATGAGAGGAGTCCCTAACGCATCGGCAATATCAATGGTGCGGCGACTGCGTTGCTTGGCAAACTCGCGGCACTTGGGGTCATTCGATGTGTACCCACCGTCAATGGTGCGGGGATCCTCCCACAGACGCGGCGCCACGAACTCTGCGGTCAGCCCCTCACCGTCCAGGACGCCCTTCAACTGTTTTGCCTTCTTGATGATCTCCTGTTCACTAAGGTCGTTCATGTCGGGTACTGCGTCATCGTCGTGAAACTGGATACCATCGAATCCGAGGGCCTTGTACTGCTTCAGCTTTTCCGCAAAGGAAATGCTGTCTCTTACGGCCGGCCCAAACGGGTCTGCACCTTCGTGAATGTTCCATGGACCAAACGAAAAACGGTAGATGCCGGGCATATTGCCTCCTTTCAAATCAAGACTCTAGCTCTTGCCTTGCCGGACACATCGGTGGCACCTGTTGCATCGACTCAATGTGAGGCGCCCCATTTCCCAATCTCATTGCCCAGTTCGCAGGGAAGGGAGCTTGAGTGGTTGCATACCGATTACCGTGCCAGAGATTGAAGCATGGATGGGGGCGTGATCGCGGACCTCCACCACCGCTCTGTTCTTGTTTGTCAGCAGAGGCGACCGCTCCGATCCGATGGTCATCGGGCTGCAAGTTGAACAGCGAGAGACTTCGATCCCAAATGTATACGGCGCTTGTCTCTGTGTCAATCGAAAATGACTGCTTCTGATCGTTTAGTTCTGAATGGATGCGCCCTGCGTAGTCGCTCGGACTGGGTAGAAATCGTCTGGTCTGGCCAGATTCCTGAAAGGCTGCACCACCAATGCCGAACATGCACAATGTCTCGCGCTGCCACCACATCCCCAGGATAAAGTTCCGGGTGAAGCGCCGGGCAGCACGCCGGATGATCTCTGGCCGTGGCTGCTGATACCTAAATGATCATGACCTCGCCCCCGAGCCGCCCGGATTCCGTCCGCCGTCTGAACATTGCAGCGGAAATGCGCTGACAAGAGGGGAAGTTCAGCCCTCTCTCGGTCCATGCAGCAGCGCCCCGCCCCAATCGAGGGCAATTCGAAGGTTCTATTGGTGTGCATTATTCAGCAAAGTGTACCGTACAATTGCACAGGCAATCAGCGTCTGCGTATACCGAAACCGTCGTTCAGGCCAGATAAATACAATCAGATACGATCACAATCGGTTAAATATGATTGACAAATATGAGTTCGTTCCAGTACTATTGGCCGTCATTCAAATACGCACATGTAGGCATCAGTAAGGGCCGGAGCGTAATCGGCTCGCAAATTTGGTGTATTGAAGCCTTGTGCAAAGCGGGATCGATGTTTCTATTCTGGAGAGAAATGGAAAAAACTCTTGACGCCAAGCTTGCAGCCCTTAGGATAGACCCCACTTCCCGCGTTTTCATTCTGGCGGACGCGAAGGATGCCGACATGGCGTTCGGCATTTCCGCGCCTGGAAGAGCGCTCGATGGAAGGGTACGATCTCTGACCGAATATCGGGATCAGATGCGGGAAATCGTTTCCCAGGGCTTGGTCGATATTGAGCTCATGTCTGCCAGCACATCGGAAATATTGACGATTCGCGAACGTATTTTTGATTCCTCCGCCGTGACACCAGCCGTGCGGGCAAACGACACAACGGATGTGCATATTATTCGCGGAGGGCAATATGCGACCGCCCCCTCGCGGCCTTTTGCCTCAGCCACGCTGGATCACATACAGGCAGGCAAGAGTCCGAGCTCCGATGCCGACCGCCGGCTGGGCGCAAATCTTGGGCTGTATTCAGTCACTTTCAATAATCATCTGGAGAACGATCTCAGGGTACTTGAGGCTTACAAGGCGTTCCGTCTGGAAGCAGAGGAGAGAAACTTCTGTCATTTTCTAGAGGTATTTCATCCCAATGTGCCCGCAAATGTGCATGGAATCGCGCCGGAGGACATCCCATTCTTCGTCAACGATCATATCGTGAGACTTCTGGCGGGTGTGCCATCATCCTCAAGGCCGCTATTCCTGAAGATTCCTTATGCCGGTCCGAGGGCCTTGGAAGAACTGTGCGCCTACGATTCTTCTCTTGTGGTGGGAGTATTGGGCGGATCGGCAGGCACAACGCATGATGCTTTCTCCCTTGTTTACGAAGCAAAGCGCTATGGAGCGCGGGTTGCGCTGTTTGGAAGAAAGATTAATGCTGCAGAAGACCAGTTGTCCTTCGTTCAGCTTTTACGTCTCGTGGCAGATGATCAGATCATCCCCGCGGAAGCGGTCAAGTCCTATCACGCTGCGCTCAAGGCGAAGGGGATTCTCGCACGTCGAAGTCTCGATCAAGACCTGGAGCTGACTTCCACATATGCGAATTATGGGGGATGATTTCGCAGTGTTGAGGCAATCCATCGATGGGGAGATTCGATGAAGAAACAATATGATGTGCTCGGAGCTGGAATTGCGGCTGTAGACGATCTATGTTACGTCTCGGCGTTCCCGCAGGTAGACTGCAAGATCCCGATTCACAGCACCATTCGCCAAGGGGGCGGTCCTGCCTGCACTGCAATTGCCGCAGTTGGGTCGCTTGGAGGACGTTCCGCTTACGTTGCGCGTTTTGGCGACAACGCTCTTTCGCGCTTTATCCAATCCGCGCTCGAGAGCCATGGCGTTGACATCTCGCATATCGTGGAAGATCCGGAAGGTGGGCCGTACCACAGCTTCATCGTGGTGGACAACTCGGGGCATCGCAATGTCTTCTACAACCCGGCACTCTATCGAGTAGTGGGCGCAAGCGACCTGCCAGACGCACTCATTCAGTCCGCGACTTTGATTCTCCTGGACCATATCACTGAGCCGTCCCTGGCTGCGGTGGCATTGAAAGCCCGCAAACTGGGAGTACCGATATTGGGAGACATCGAAGGGCAAACCGAGTCCTCGAAGAGCCTGGCGGAGTTGTCGGATTATCTCGTTGTTCCCAAGGCGTTTGCTGCCTGGGCCAGCGGCCTCCAAGACCCGAGGGAGGCATGTGCGTTTCTGGCGCGGAAGCAGCGCTTGGCAACAGTCGTGACGGCTGGCGTAGAAGGCTGCTACTTTTGCACCGAAAGAGATCCGGTCATACGGCGTCATCCTGCATTCAAGGTGCATGCATTCGACACCAATGGATGTGGAGATACGTTTCATGGAGCCTTCTCTCTGGCGATTGCACGTGGCGTGGACGTAGAGGAAGCCATCACGTTTGCTTCGGCTGCTGCCGCACTCAAGGCCGAGGCGGGCGGAGGAGAACGCAGAGGGTGGAACGCACTTCCGACATTTGAAGAAGTGTTTCAGTTTCTCCAAAATACAATTGAAGAGCCAGGGAGATCGTCCTTATTGGGAAAACTCGAGCTGATCCGCACCCCGAGATAATCTGCGCGATTTCAAGAACTCTCGTCAGACAAAAGCACGCATTCGGCCAACTCCACGGTTGACGAGTCCTGAAGTATGCGGGTACCAGGCCCGCTCCAAAGCTCTCTCAGTGGGGGCTTCGAATGCATACTTCCGCTGGCTCGGCCTTCCTTCACTGTTCGAGAACTACTAGCCCAACCTCTCGAACCGCCCTGTACGGACTCGTTCGCACGGTGGTGTGGCAGGGGTCGGCAGGTGACTGCCGCCCCTGTGCCGATTAAACGCACCAAGGTTAGGGAGCGGCGACCTCGCATGCATTGAACAGGACACAAGGACTCTGGTTTTGCTCTAGGATCAATCTTGGCAAACCGGGGTCGGACCAAAGCCGGACTGAAACGAGGAGCCTTGAGTACGTAACCCGCATAAACACTGGGGTGTGGTCATGTACGGCAACGGTCTGCCAAACCTTTCTGCGCCGGTTCGATCCCGGCGTTGCCCTGAACAAGAAGGTCGCGGAATGCCCGGATGGATTATCCCCACTTGAGGTCGTGCTCAAAGCGACTCAATCGGTTGCCGGACAAATGGAAGTATCGCCCCGCATCCGCCAGATGGTTGAAATCGCAGAGCGCAGCGTGGCCGCAAGGCATGCCAACCTGTCGCGTCTGCTGGAGGCCCAGGACAGTTTGGCAGAGGCGTTTGCCAAACGCTTCAAGAGCGCGCCAAAGCACGATGTTGAGATGCGGCTGCTCGCCAATCTGACATTCCAGGTGTTGGTTGAGTCGAGCGCTTCATGGGCCAAAGGAGAGAATCAGTGCATCTCCGAGGCCGCGAAGCAGGCACTGAGTTACTACGCGCACATCCTCTGCGATAAGCCGGCGTCTGTCTTAACCGGCACGAGTGCCCCGCGAAGCAAATATGCGCCGGGCGCTGTTGTCCGTCACAAATCCGCGCCTGCGAAGCGTTAGAGACCGGTCATCGGAACCGGCGACAGAGTCGATCGGAATTTCTTTGGCCAAGTTGCCCTAATCCTGCGCCAGGCCTTCCAATTCCAGCGCCTGCTCCTCGTGGCGCAGCACGCGCAATGCGCCCTCTGCCAGCGCCTGCAATTCATCTTCTCCGGGATAGACGACGACCGGCGCGATCCACTCAATCGCCGGGCGCAACTGCTCTGTCAACTTCTGCGAATGCGCCATGCCTCCGGTCAGCAGAATGGCGTCCAGCCGTCCGTTCAGCACCGTCGCCATAGCCCCGATGTCCTTGGCGATCTGATACGCCATGGCATCGAAGATGAGGGCGGCTTTGCTGTCTCCGCCCGCAATTCTCCGCTCCACTTCGCGCAAATCCCTAGTGCCCAGGTAGGAGTAGATTCCTCCCTCGCGGTTGAACAGGTTCCACAACTGCTGTTCCGTGTACTTGCCGCTGAAGCAAAGCCGAAGCACCTTTTGCAGCGGCAGGCCTCCCGAGCGTTCGGTGGAGAAGGTGCCTTCATGGCCGGCGCTGTTGAAGTCGACCATTCGGCCGCCCTGGTGCGCCGAGACAGAAACGCCGCTGCCCAGGTGCGCCACCACCAGCCGCAACTCCGGATAGGTTCGTCCCTGCTCGCGCGCATACCGTCTGGCCACCGCCTTGGTGTTCAGGGCGTGCGACATGCAAAAGCGCTCCACCAGCGCCGAGCCGGAGATGCGCGCCCGGTCGGTCCACTCATCCACGCTGACCGGATCGACAACGAACGCTTCGACGCCTGCCTTGCGCGCGATGGCCTGCGCCAGAAACGCGCCCAGGTTCGAGGCGTGTTCGCCGTAGCGCGCAAGACGCAGATCGTCGAGCAGCGCTTCGTTCACTTTGTATGTGCCGCTGGGCAATGGGCGTATCATTCCGCCGCGGCCTGCCACGGCGTGCAGCTGCGCCAGCTCGTACCCGGCGTCGCGCAACTCCGCTTCGATCGTCGACTGCCGAAACTCCAACTGGTCGAGGATAGGACGCCCCAGGAAGGGTGCCATCTCGCTGTCAGAGTGGCTCAGGTTGCGCACCAGTTCCAGCCGCTCATTGGCATACACGGCAAACTTGGTGGAGGCCGAGCCGGGATCGATGGCCAGAACCTTGAATTCATCTGCTTGCATACAACACTCCCAGGGCGATTGCGTTGACCTTGTCCTGTGCGTTCTCAACACGCGACGGAATCAGAATGGGAACCTTGGCGCCCACCACGATGTGGCCGTACTCGCAGCCTGCCAGAAAGATGATTGCCTTGGCCAGCAGATTTCCCGCTTCAATATTGGGAACCACCAGGCAATCGGCGTGACCCGCCACCGGATGCGCGATTCCCTTGGCCTTGGCGGCCCACTCAAACAGCGCGTTGTCCAGAGCCAGCGGACCGAAGACGGTGACCTCGCCGAACCCGCCCGCGGCGCACAACTCCGTCAGCGCATGGGCGTCCAGCGTCGACGGCATTGCTTCGGTGACCACCTCCACCGCGCTAAGGATGGCGATTTTGGGGCGTTGCAAGCCCAAGCAGCGCAATACCTAGCGATACC
>CAVZNE010000335.1:0-6812 GCA_963776445.1 Terriglobales bacterium | reverse complement strand
TGAGCTCCTCAGTGCCAATCTTCATTGCGTCATTGCTCCTGTGATCAGGATACCGCTGCGGGCGGAAGGAGGGTCCCAAAGACGGGCATTGCAGGGCCTGGAGGGCGAGAAATGCGGCGGAGGGTGGTGCGGTGTGGGGCTTGGCTGCTTTCCCACCCTTCGCAAAAAACGCGAAGGATGGGGCACCCAGTTCTGTTGGCGGGAAAGAGAGACTGAGATAGGTGGGATGCGTTTCAGAATTAGGTAGGGGCTTGGCTGCTTTCCCACCCATCCGCAAAGAACGCGGATGGATGGGGCACCCAGTTTTGTTGGCGGGAAAGAGAAATTGAGATTTGAAGATATGAACTTATGCCGAAATCCCCGGCCTCAGAGTTGAGGCCGGGGATTTGGATGAGCTAGTCAGGTTGTAGCGGCTAACTCCGGGTTACTTCTTCAGGGGCTTGCGGGCGAAGTAGTAGAGGGAGAAGGCGAGGGCCGCAAAAGCGGCGACCGAGAAGATCGGGTTGTCGGTGAGTGGGAAGTGGATAGGGTTGGGGACGTTGAAGGTGGTGGTGTAGCCCTTGAGAGCTACGCCAACCAGGCCTACAACACCGCCGGCCGCGATGAGTCCGGAAGCAAAGAGGGAACCCGGCGAGACATCGCCTTCGGCTTCGGCGTCTCCGCCGGCCTTGGTGACCGCGGAATCGACGAGCCAGCGGACTACGCCGCCCACAAAGATGGCCAGAGTGGTTCCGATGGAGAGATACGCTCCGACGGCGAAGGCCAGGGAACGGATGCCGAGCAGTTCAACGGTAATCACAATAAAGACGCCGAGCAGGACCAGTCCCCAGGGGAGCTTGCGGCTGAGAATGCCGTTGATGACGGTGGCCATGAGGCGAGCCTGGGGGGCGGGAGCTTTTTCGCCGCCGATGCCGGGAATCCACTGGACTTCGATCTTCTGGGTGGTGGGCGAGTAGAGATATTTGCCGTCGGCCAGTTCGGAAGAGCCGAGCGCGTTGAGGACGATGTACTCGCTCTTGTGGTGCATGACGGTAGTCTTGTCGGGGTTGATGACCTGGAACTGATCGTGCAGGCCGCGGGGATCCTTTTGCACATTGACGCCGTCGTGGGGTACGGCGAGGTTCCAGGCTTGCGGAGCGGCGCGGAACTCTTGCAGGGACTCGTTCATCAGGTTGAGCGTGAAGCCGATGGCGACGGTGGAAACGACGATGCCGATGAGGAAGGCGAAGCGCTGGTTGCGCGGGGTTGCGCCGATGAGGAAGCCGGTTTTGAGATCCTGCGAGGTGTCTCCGGCTTCGGCCGAGGCGATGCAGACCACGCCGCCGATGGTGATGGCCAGAGCGCCGAAGGCAGGGGTGGTCCATCCGCAGACCAGGAAGATGGCCGAGGTGGCCATGAGGGTGGCGATGGTCATGCCCGAGATGGGATTGGCCGAACTGCCGATGAGGCCGACGATGCGCGAGCTGACGGTGACGAAGAGGAATCCGAAGAAGACGATCAGCAGGGAGGCGGCGAGGTTCTCAATGGGGCCGAGGTTTGCGCCGGGCACCGGCTTGAAGTAGAGGAAGAAGAACATGATGACGACCAGGAGCAGCGAACCGACGATCGCGGTGCCCATGGAGAAGTCCTTCTCGGTGCGGAGGGGCTTGGCCTCGGTGGCCGCGCCGCCGCCGCGCATGTGCTTGATGCCCGAGCTGAGCGCGCTAACGATGGTGGGCATGGTCTTGAAGAGAGTGATCAAGCCAGCCGCGGCGACCGCGCCCGCGCCCATGGGACGGATGTAGGTGATCCAGAGGTCGCTGGGGCCCATCTGGCCGACGGGAACGGTGCCGGGATAGAGGGGGTGGCCGAGTTCCTTGCCGAAGAAGTAGATCAACGGCATGAGGACCAGCCAGGAGAGGACGCCGCCGGCCAGCATGACGCCGGCCGTCTTGGGTCCGATGATGTAGCCCACGCCCATGTATTCGGTGGTGGCGTCGGCCTTGATGGACGCGCCTTTGAGGACGTGGTTGGGTCCGAAGTCGGGGCGGAACTCGGGTGTGCCGGGCCATGCGCCGAAGAGGTTTTCGTTCTGGAAGAAGGTGTAGAGCGCGCCCAGGCCGAGGCCGAAGAAGACCCGGCTGGCCAGAGCGCCGCCTTTTTCACCGGCTTTGAGCACGTCGGCGCAGGCTGTTCCTTCGGGGAACTTGAGGTTCTCGTGCTCGTCGACGATCAGCTGCTTGCGCAGGGGCACCATGAAGAGGACGCCGAGGAAGCCGCCGATGAGGGCCAGCATGAAGATGCGCGCGTACTCGAGGTCGAAGCCCAGAAAGATGAGCGCGGGGAGAGTAAAGATGACGCCCGCGGCGATGGACTGGCCGGCATTACCGGTGGTCTGGACGATGATGTTCTCAAGGACGGAAGCCTTGCCAAAGGCGCGCAGGATGCTGATGGAGAGCACGGCGATGGGAATGGACGCGGCTACCGTGAGTCCGGCGCGCAAGCCGACATAGACCGTGACGGCGCCAAAAATGATGCCGAAGAACGAGCCCAGCAGAATGGCGCGGAGGGTGAACTCCGGGCGGTTGTCGTCAGGTGAAATAAAGGGGTGGAATTCTGGCATCGATGGTCTCCAAAGGCTTAAAGCAGTTTTGCGGAAATGTACCTGAAGGGGAAGTGTAGCAGCGCAGGGGGCGGAGGCGACAGAGAGGCGTAGGCGGACGGGCTTGGCGAATCGATCCCTGAACTTGTAGGGTAGTGGGCGACCCTCGAACGGCAACGGACGGAGACCCGAATGACCAACCCAGCTTCAGGCAACCCGCGCGTGCAGCGACTGCTTTCGCTGGACGTGCTGCGCGGCATCACGATCGCCTTCATGATTATGGTGAACAATAACGGCGGCTCCGGCTCATGGGGCTTTATGAACCACGCCGCGTGGAACGGTCTGACGCCGACGGACCTGGTGTTTCCGACGTTTGTGTTTGTGGTGGGGGCCTCGATTGCGTTTGCCTTTGACGCGCGGCTGGCCCGCGGCGCGACCCGCGCCGAATTGGCGTGGCACACGCTGCGGCGGGCGGGAATCCTGTTTGTGCTGGGCATCGTGGTGAACGGGTTTCCGCTTTTCGAGCTGACGCACCTGCGTATCTATGGCGTGCTGCAGCGGATCGCGGTCTGCTACCTGGTAGTGGCGCTGTTTTACTTATGGGACCAGCGGGTTTGGACCAAAGTAGCGGCGCTGGTGGCAGCTCTGGTGGGCTACTGGATTCTGCTGCGCTGGGTTCCGGTGCCGGGAGCGGGGATGCCGGGGCGGGATTTTCCTTTTATGGATCAGAGCCAGAATTTGGTGTCGTGGCTGGACCGGCGCCTTATGCCGGGGCATCTGTATCTGCCCTGGACGACCCACGATTTGCGCGATCCCGAGGGGCTGCTGAGCGACCTGCCGGCTGTGGGCACGGCGTTGCTGGGCCTGCTGGCCGGGCTGTGGATGCGCGGGCGCAAGGCGGCGCAAACCAAGACCCTTGGACTGGCGGCGGGAAGCGCGGCTTGCCTGGCCACGGGGTACCTGTGGTCCGTCTGGTTCCCGCTGAACAAGAATTTGTGGACCAGCTCCTATGTTCTGGTGGCGGCCGGATGGTCGCTGGCCGCGCTGACGCTGACGTACTGGGCAGTGGAGCAAAACGGCTGGGGCAGGGAGCGGGGCAAAGGCTGGATCTGGCCCTGGCTGGTGTTCGGCTCGAATGCCATTGTGGCTTATATGTTCAGCGAACTGCTGCCCGGCGGGCTGAGCGAGATTCACTTCACAGCGGGCGGCCAGCGCAGCAACGTGCTGGGTTGGGTGTTCAGCCAAGTGTTTGCGCATATCCCCGATCCGGGATGGGCGGCGTTTGCCTATTCGGTTTCGTTTCTGGCAGTCTGCTTTGTGCCGGTGTGGGTGCTTTATAGGAAGAAGATCTTTGTGAAGGTATAAGAAGATCGCAGAGCCGGTCTTAGGGATTACGCGCCGAGGCAGAAGCACGGCAAGTTTAGCCGTCCGGCGGGGCGTTACGTATTGAGTTAGCCAGTCCGGCTCTCCGGCTGGAATATTTAGATATTGTTTCACCGGCGAACATTTTCCCGGCCTCTGGGATAGAAGTTTGGGGTTTGCCAGCTCTTGCCACCTGCTTCGCCCCGAAGAGGAACTGGCAACATTCCGGACTAGACGCGGAAATGAGCTAAAAGGTTTAAGTAGCGCGACTTTTTGGCGCGGACGCAGTCGACGGGTGGTTCCCGGAATGGACCAGGAGCTCGGACGCGACCGGGGGTCGTGGGTGTAACTCGTGGATTTCATTACAACTTCCAACTGAATCCGGAAGCCGGACTGGAGTCCTGAAGGGGGCTGCCTCAAATCAAAAAAAATCTGCCTTGACAATCGTTCTCCCATGGGGTTTAAATGTGTCCCGGCTCGGTGGCAGGTTCCTTTAGCTCACGCAACTTAAACGTTTGAGTAGGGGGATTCCAAAAAACGGAGAAGACGGAAAAACTTCTTCCATACCACGTAGAAAGCGGACTATTCGAAGCCGCGGCAGGGAGCATTTGAAGCCGGGGCGAGTGGTCTGGAGCCAGAGGATTGCCGGGGTTCTGAGGAGCGCTTCGGCATGGAAGTGAACGAGTCAGGAACCCGCACTCCAGCAGACAGGAACGCTGGCGGCGCCCGAAAGCGGATATGCGCTACAGGGTCAATGCCGTAGAGACGGGAGGACGGATGGGGAATTGCGAGGGAATGTATGTTTTGGCAATTCTCGCACCGCGCGATTCAAATGGCCCGATCGTAACTCAGGGTGTCCAGGTAAATCGATGCATTTGAGAGAGAACGGATCAGATCGCAGTCAGCAATCGCGGCGCCCCGCCGGTACGGGGGTCTCCGGGACGGCATATTGCCGTTTCATTGCCATGCGACCGGTTCCGGCGAGACTCATGAGGCAGGAAGGTCCTGCGTCGAGGAGGCTCGCTCCTGCCACCACCCAAGCGGCTTCAATTTCGGCCCAAGGGGAAGCGATCGAAGTCCGAAACGCAAACAGCAGCAAATTTGAAAAGGAAGGTCACATGAGACAAGCGAGTTACAGGTTTTTCCTGTTGCCGTTGTTGTTTGTATTGGCATGCGCAGGAGCCTTTGCGCAGGCCAATTCCGAACTCACGGGCATCGTCACAGACCAGACGGGAGCGGTCGTCGCGGGAGCGAAGATCTTACTTACCGACCCGGCCACTGGCGTCATAAAAACCACCAACAGCGGCGCCACCGGATTGTATGACATACCCGGTCTGAACGCCGCCAACTACAACATGAAGGTTACAGCCAAGGGCTTCCAGACATTCGTGCAAACCGGAGTCGTGGTTAATATTTCCGCGACGTTCCGCGTCGATGTCAAGCTCACGGTCGGCGCCGAAAGTCAGACTGTGACGGTTGAGGCAGACGCTCTAGCGGTACAGAGCGACTCGAACGTCGTCAGTACTCTGATCAACGAGCAGCAGATCACCGAACTGCCCACCAACGGCCGCAACGTGATTGGCTTGGCAGCACTGGGGTTGGGCGTCAGCGGCAACTTGCCCGACCTGGAGAGCCCGTTCTCCGTGACAGCCAACTACTCCATCAGCTTCAACGGCCTCAACCAGGCGCACAACGTGTGGATGATTGACGGCGCCGAGGCATATGACCGCGGTTCCGGCGGCAAAATGTCGGTCATGCCTTCGCAGGACTCGCTGGGTGAGTTCCAGGTACTGGCCAGCAACTTCCCACCCGATTACGGCATCGCTTCCGGCGGCACCATCACGATGTCCATCAAGAGCGGCAAGAGCAAGTTCCACGGTGGTGCCTGGGAGTTCGACCGCAACGACGCGCTGGATGCGCACAACTACTTCGACAACAACACTGGACAAAAGGCCAACAAGTCGGAGTTGCGCTATAACGTCTTCGGCGCCAACCTTAGCGGCCCGGTGTTCATTCCTCATGTGTACAACACGGAAAAGAAGAAGACTTTCTTCTTCTATAACGAAGAGTGGCGCAGAGAAGTCACAGGCGTCTCGACCAATTCGATCAAGACTCTTCCCGCGGCGGCGACAGCCCGTAGCCCTCTACCACCGGGACGCCGAACCGTTCCTGGAACTCGCCGATCAACTGGCGCGGCATCGGCGCGGCGCCGCAGATGACGAAGCGCAGGCTCCGGATGTCCGGCCGCGCGCCCGGCCGGGACACCAGCAGCGCGTAGATAGTGGGCACCGCCGAGAAGAAGGTGGGCCTGACCTGTTCGACCGTCGCCCAGAAACTGGCCGCGTGGAACCGCTCGGCGATGAACGTCGAGCCGCCGGCCAGCAGCGGCGGCGGCGGCGTCGTCGTCGTCGTCGGTGGCGACGTCGTCGGTGTCGTCGTCGTCGATGCATAGATGGATGGTGGGTGGGGTGGGGTGGCGGCGACGTGGTGACGTGGTGGGGTCGGTGGTTGGTGGATCGGGTAAACCGGGCGGCGGCGTCGTCGTCGTCGGCGAGATTGATGGAGCGGTGACGGGGCGGCGACGGCGACGGTGGACGATGGATGGATGCAGTTGGTGGACGAGATTGGAGTGGATCTGATGGATGGGGGCGGATCGAGATCGGGGCGGCGGGGGACGGACGGTAAAGTGGGTGGATGGATGGTGAGTGGTGACGTAGTCGTCGTCGTCGGCCATCGTGGTGACGTGGTGACGTCGTCGTCGTCGTCGTCGTCGTCGTCGTCGTCGTCGTCGGATAGTCGATGGTGGGTGACGTCGGTGACGTGGTGGCGGCATGATGACGTGGTGGGTGACGTGGTGGAGTGATGGAGC
>CAVZNE010000334.1:0-6129 GCA_963776445.1 Terriglobales bacterium | reverse complement strand
TTTCATATTCAATTGCATGTGAGCGGGCCTGTGGACCCAAAGCTTGGTTGGGTGCTGGATTTTGCCGATATCAAGAAGGCCTTCAAGGGCATTGAGGACCAGATCGACCACCGCTGCCTGAACGAGGTTGCGGGCCTGGAAAATCCGACCAGCGAGAATCTGGCCCGCTGGCTGTGGCAGAAGCTGAAACCGGCGCTGCCAACCCTGAGCAAGATCGTGGTGCGGGAGACCTGCACCAGCGGGTGTATTTATACAGGTGAGCTGGAGAGCTAGCTCAGTTCGACCCTTTGCGCGCCTCAGCTTCCGCCAGCCATCCGCGGCGCAGCTTTTCGGCCGGGATGCTGGAGAGGTAGGGCTTGAGGTCGAGGATCGGCGTTCCGTCCAGCATGTCCACGCCGCGGACGTAGAGCAGGTTCTTCTCGCGGCGCAGCAATTCAACGATTGTCAGGGCGAGTGGATTGGGCCGGCGCGGAGAGCGCGTGGTGAACAGGCCGTGGGGCTGGCTGTCGGTGGGCGGCGTGACCATCAGGTCGAACCCCTCGGAGCGGTCGAAAGCCCAGATCACATAGAAATGCGAGAAGCCCTCGATGTCCGTGAGACCGGCCTCAAACTCGGGCAAGATTTCGAGGATGCCTTCGTCTTCGTGCTTGGCGCCAAGACCTTTGGGAATGGCGGCGGTATCGCGGAACGGGCTGCGGACAAATCCAATGGGATGCGGCGTGAACATAGGGACCGGTGCCTCCGCTTCCCATAGTAAACAAGTGTGCTGACACCGAAGTCCCCATGCAACAGGATTCCTTGCGGAAGCGTTGCATGGGGACTTGTGTGCGATGCGAGGCTTACTTGGCGCTGACCCGCAGCAGGAGCACGCCGTGCGACGGCACCTGCGCCGAATACGCGCCGCCGGTGAACTGCACATCTTTGTGCGACCAGAGATCGCGCGCGGACTTTACGCCAGCCAGTTTCAAATCGCTGGCATTGACCGTCGCCTTGGCAGCGGCGGAGCCAAGGTTGACCACGCCTACGGCGACGCTGCCGTCGGCCAGCGGCTTGACCCAGGTTTCCAGGTCGCCGTTCTTTACCGGCGAGGCCTGCTTCCCTAGCGCATCCTGATCGATGGCGATGACTTCCTTGTTCAGCAGGATCGACTTGGTGACAGGAGACATGGTGCGGATATCGTTGCCTGCCAGCAGAGGCGAGGCAACCAGCGCCCACAGGCTCATGTGGGTGCGATATTCATCGTCCGTCATGTGCCCGTTGCCGATTTCCAGCATGTCGGGGTCGTTCCAGTGGCCGGGACCGGCATAGGGAGCGGTCGGCACCTGCTTCTCGACGTTCTCGATCATGCTGGCCCACTCGTCGCGGATGTCGCCGGTAGTGCGCCACAGATTGCCACCCACTTCGGGGCCCCATGTCTCCACCTTGCCAAGGCCGTACTCGCACAGGCTGTAGACGATCGGCCTGCCGGTTGCGTGCAGCGCGTCGCCCATCTTTTGATACACGGGTTGCAGTTGCGCGTCCTTGTAGATCATTCCCGCGCTGCACCAGTCGTATTTCAAATAGTCGATGCCCCAGGCCGCGAAGGTGTTCGCATCCTGCACTTCGTGGCCGTAGCTGGCCGGATAGGAGGCGCAGGTCCGCGTCCCAGGCGAGGAATAGATGCCCAGCTTAAGTCCCTTGGAATGGACATAGTCCGACAGGGCCTTCATGTCAGGGAACTTGTGGTTGGACTGCAGGTTGCCCTGTGCGTCGCGCACGCCTTCCCAGGTGTCGTCGATGTTGACGTAGATGTAACCGGCGTCGCGCATGCCGCTGGTGACCATGGCGTCGGCCATGGTGCGCACGGTCTGGTCGTCGATCTTGCCCTGGAAGAGATTCCAGCTGTTCCATCCCATGGGCGGCGTCTTGGCCAGGCCGTTGGAAGGAACCTTGTGCAGCGGCGGAGGCTCAATGTAGGCAACTGTGGGCAGTCCGTCTGCCGCTGTGGCGGGTTTGGCTACCCAGTGGTCCTGGCCGTCCTGCACCATCCGCAGTTCGCCGTTGACCATCTCTCCGGTGACGAACGGCTTTTTCTCGTCCCACGGTCCAAACAGCTCAAAGTGGGTTCCCTTGACCGTTCCCTTGATGGGGGTGGAAAAACCGAGGGAGCTCAAGGTACCGGTCAACTGATCGCCGCTCTCCTTCAACTCGAAGATGGCAATCCGCTGCTCGCCGTTGTCCAGCGCTCCGCCGGACCCGGCCCAACGTCCCGTCAGGCTCTGTCCGAATGCGGACGCAGACAGCAAAGCCAGACAACCGAACAACCCAACAACGCCCGCGCCGAAGAGCGCCCGCGTCGAATTTCTACTCCGCTTATCGCACATGATTTCAAATCTCCAATTTGCAGGGAAAGATCAGCCTGCCAAGCGTCAAGACCGGGAGCAGGACGCGTAAACGTGTCCCGCAAATACCACGGCCGAATTGTATACGCTTACATGCAGAGCTCGCCATGGCTCATGGAACTCAAAAACTATCCAAATGTTTGTGTATACAAATATGCTACCCCATTCCTCTGAAGCTAGGTGCCCCTGAGGATGGCAGTCGACTGCCGGCAAGACCGAACGGCTCGGGATGCGCTCGCCCTTTCTGCCTGCATGCTAATCTGAACAGCAGTAACGAGCGGCTGGTATCGCGGCCTTCTCAGCCGGCAGTGGAAGCCTTTTCGCGTCAGCCGTCGGCCCCTGATTTCCCACATGAAAACACGCTTCTCCATGGAGTCCAGAATCCCGGCAGCCCCCTTCCCGCGAGGGATTTGCTTGATCTTGCTGCTGGCAGCTCTAGCCCTTGCCGGCCTTCCACTTCCGGCATGCGGCTTGCAGGCTGCTCCTGCTTCCACTCAGCCGGCTGCGCAGACGACTTCCGGCACTCATGGCGAAGCGCTACCCAAGGTGGTTGCCAAGCCAGAAAGCCCCATCGCCTTTCAGGATTTAATCGAAGCCTCGGGAATCAAATTCCAGCTCAAGAACAGCATCAGTCCCCAGCGCTATTCCATTGAGACCATGATGGGCGGCGTAGCCGTGTTCGATTACAACAACGACGGCCTGCTCGATATCTTCTTCACCAATGGCGCGGCGATCCCATCGCTTGAAAAATCGGACCCCAGCTTCTACAACCGCCTCTACCGCAACAACGGCGACGGAACGTTCACGGATGTGACGGAACAGGCCGGCGTGAAGGGTGTGGGCTATTCCATGGGCGTGGCCGCGGCGGACTACGACAACGACGGCTTTGTGGATTTATATATTGCTGGCGTCAATCGCAACCAACTGCTGCACAACAATGGCGACGGCACCTTTACGGATGTAACAGAAAAAGCTGGCGTGTCCGGCATGGTTCCCAAACTGGGCAAGGCATGGGCCGTGGCCGCCGGGTGGTTCGACTACAACAACGACGGCCTGCTCGATCTGCTGGTCATCAATTATCTCGACTACAACATTGCGGATTGCAAGCTCTGTTCCATCGACGGCTTCAGGACCTATTGCGATCCGACCAATTTCAAAGGGACGCCCAACATCCTCTATCGCAACAACGGGGACGGGACTTTCACCGATGTTTCGGCCCAGTCGCACATCGGGCAATACATCGGCAAAGGCATGGGCCTGGCGTTTGCCGATTACGACAATGACGGCTTTACCGACGTCTTTGTATCCAACGATACGTTTCCGAATTTTCTCTTTCACAACAACGGCGATGGAACCTTCAAGGACGTTGCCCTGGAGACGGGAGTCGCCTACACATCGACGGGCGACGTGGTGGCCGGCATGGGCGCGGAGTTCCGCGATCTGAACAATGATGGCCTGCCCGACATTTTCCATACCGCCATGTTCGGCAATACGTTCCCGCTTTACAAGAATACGGGCGGGCAGTTTGACGATATTACGGAGGTGTCAGGCCTGACCACGTTCAGCCGCCGCATGACGGCGTGGAGCACCGGCGCTTTCGACTTTGACAACGACGGCTACAAGGACCTGTTCATTGGCGGCGGCGCAATTCTCGACAACGAGCTGGAAGTGCTGCACAGGCCATCCCTGCTGCCCAATGGACTGCTGCGCAACAATGGAAACTTCACCTTCACGGATGTGGGTCCAGGCGCAGGAGCCAGCTTCACGGTTCCCAAGGCGCATCGAGGAGCCGCGTTTGGCAGCTTCAACAACGACGGCAAAATCGATATTGTCGTCAACATTCTGAACGACAAGCCGCAACTGTTCATGAACCGCACGGCTAACGGCAATCACTGGATCCTTCTCAAGCTGGTGGGCACGAAAGACAATCGCGACGGCCTGGGTACGAAGATCAAGGTGACGACCGCGGAGGGCGTGCAATACAACCACGCGACTACGGCCGTGGGATATAGCTCATCGAGCGACAAGCGGGTGCACTTCGGTTTGGGCAAGGCCGCGATTGTGGACAAGATCGAACTGCAATGGCCCACCGGAGTGAAGCAGGTTCTGACCCACGTGAAGGCCGATCAGATTCTCACTGTGGTGGAAGGCCGCTAGTCAGCGATCAGCTGGCGGCTTTTTCTGCCGGCTCTTCGACCTTGAGAATCTGATCCACGGCAGGATGATCGAGCCGCTGCACGATGCCGCTGGGCCAGCGAATCTCGACATGGTCGATCTTGGCTTCAGAGCCAAGGCCAAAGTGCGCGCGGCGATCGCTCGACGACATGAACCCGACGCTGGTGGTCACGTGGTTGTAGAGAGAGCGGCCCGACGCGGTGACGACCTTGATGACGGCGCCGATTCCATCGCGATTGCTCTTGTGCCCGCGCAGGTCGAACAGCATCCAGTGATTCTTGACCAGTGCATTGTTCATCAGGATGCGCGGCTTCTCGCCGAGAGAAGTCACCACCAGATCCATGAATCCGTCGTTATTGAGATCGACAAAGGCCGAGCCGCGCTGGTAGCCCATGTAGGAGAAGTCCGGACCCATCTTTTCCGTGACGTCAACGAACGATTTTCCGCCCGCATTCTCAAACATCACATCATGTTGTTTGGAGGTCTCCGTCAGGTCGTCCACATCGCCATTCGCAGAGTAGACGTCTTTCCATCCATCGTTGTTGTAGTCGACGAACCCGATGCTCCATCCCGACAGACCTCGCGTCAGTGCGCCAAACTTGGTGGACCAGGTCACAGCGCTGAAGGATTTTCCGCCTTCGTTTTTGAGAATGCCGAAGACCTGCCCTGCAAGGTCGTTGTAGATGATGTCGACCCAGCCGTCGTTGTCAAAATCCTTGGCGTCGGAGCCCATGCCGGAGACGGAGTAGCCCTGTTCGTTGTAGGCCACGCCATATTCAAGGCCGCTCTCCTTGAAGGTGCCGTTGCCCTGATTGATGAAAAGGAAGTTGGGCTCGGTGTCGTTGGCGATGAAGATGTCCATGAGGCCGTTGCCGGTGAAGTCGGCGATGGAGATGCCCATCCCCTTGCCCAGAGCCTTGCCGATGCCGCTTGCCTCCGTCACGTCCTCAAAGCGGCCGTGGCCCAGGTTGCGATAGAGCCGCGATTCAACGCTCTTGTAGACCGTCGGGCTGCAGTACTCTTCGTGCGTGGCGTCCATGAGGCACTGCTTGTCGGTTTGCGGAGTCCAGGTAGTGTAGTTGGTCACAATCAGGTCGAGCCGGCCGTCGTTATCGTAGTCGAACCACGCCGCGCCCACGCTCAGAACGTTCTCCGGTTTGTGATCGAGTCCCGAGCCGGCCGTTACATCGGTAAACGTGCCGTCGCCATTGTTATGGTAGAGAACATTTCTCCCCGCATTGCAGATGAAAATATCCTGGTTGCCGTCGTTGTCGTAATCGGCGACTGCAACGCCGAAGCAGTAGCCGAGGTCCGCGCCGTTGAGGCCGGCCTTGGCGGTCACATCCTCAAAAGTCCCATCGCCGTTGTTGCGCAGCAGGCAGTTGTAAAAGGCGGGCGAAGTCTTCTCCAACTCCGGCAGCTTGGCGCCGTTGGTAAAGAACAGGTCCATCAGGCCGTCGTTGTTGTAGTCAATGGCCGCAACTCCGCCGCACATCGGCTGCGGAAAATACTTTCTGCCGGTGAAGTCGTTGTTGGTCCGGTAGGAAAAGTTTGACCGGCTGGCGACATCGGT
>CAVZNE010000333.1:0-4869 GCA_963776445.1 Terriglobales bacterium | reverse complement strand
ATCGAGCGAAGTCACCAGAAAATCGACAACCCCGGTGCGGATGGCCTGCTTTTGCGCGGCAGGGGAGGCGGTGGCGGCGAATGAAGCTGCTCCGGCGATGTTGCCCGCGGCCGCCAGCGCCAGGCCCGGTTCGTCCAGTTCCCCGGCATAGAGAAGCTTTCCGCCCAATCCCGGCGCGGAAGACAGGTCCGGCGGAGCGGTATGGAGCAGAGCCGCGTAGAGGCGTTCCACCTGAAGGGCGAAGCTGAAGGGTGGGGTGAGTTCAGGAGGCATGGGATTCCCGGCTTGTAGAGTGTATGCTATCCCACCTTTGCAAACTGCGTGAAAGTTGGGGTGTGCTCCGTTTCATCCCCGATAGGCCGGCAAAGCCGGTGGACGACGAGTGGCGTACCTCTGAAGTTCAGGCAACTATATGCAAACGAAAACGCAGATCCTTCGATTCCCTGCGCTTCGCTTCGGTCGCTCAGGATGACAATTCTCTTTTGTATGGACGTGGGCGCCAGGACACCAGGAGGCGCCCAGGATCACCAACCGGAGTAGGGTTGGCCGTCGGAGCCGGAATCCGTGGAGCCGGAATGGACATCGTCAATGCCGGGTTCAGTTTCGTCCAGCGAGTGCATGGCATCGCTTGTATCGGTGACCCAGGAGGTGGTGGTGCGGGTCATCGGATCCTCGGGAATGGTCTTCAGGTAGCCGTCCTGAATCAGATCGTCCAGGGTCTGGGGGGCCTTCTGCTTGTCCATGGTGTAGGAGTCGATGGCCGAGCGCAGCACGTGCAAATCTTCCTTGAGCACCGCTTCGCGGGCATGCTTGAGGGCGCTGATGTAGCTGGGCACGGCCACCACGGCCAGCACGCCGATGATGGCCATGACGATCATCAGCTCCACCAGCGTAAAGCCCGCGTTATGTTTACGTCCGATGCTCACTGAAACTCCTCGTTGATGGTAGCGTAGTTAGCCGCGCTTCGCGCGTGTTAGCCTCGCTGCGCTCGTGTTAGCGGAGTTAGCACTGGTTCCGCTGTTTTATGCTAGCTCCGCTAACCCCGCTGTTTATTGCTAACTCCGCTATTCCCCTACCAGTCGGAATATTTGGTACCGTCCAAGGCTGTTCCCAGGGACTTGGAATACACATCGAAAACGCTTTGCCCGCCATAGGAGTCCGACTTCGGATCGTCCTGCATGGAGTGCATGCCCCACTCGGCCTTCCCGGTCATGGGGTCAATCGGGATACTGCGCAGAAACTTGACCTTCTTGCCTTGAACGTCCACGCCCTTCACCAGGGTATCCAGGTCGGGCGGATAGTTCTGGCTGTCCAGCTTGGTTTGAAAAGCTCCCTTGTCGGCCGCGTCCTTGTAGTGATCGATGGCGTCGCGCATCTCCCACAGGTCGCGGCGGAGCTCCCGCTCTTTTTCCCTTTTCACCTTGAACCGGGCGATGGGAATCGCGGCCGAGGCGAGGATGGAGAGAATCGCCACGGTCACGATCAACTCGACCAGCGTAAGACCCCGCTCCCGATTGCGGCGCGTCCGGATTGGCGGGTCTTGACTCATGGAAACTGCTTCCTGAAAAACGAGAATGCAAGTTCAAAAAACAAATGGCTGCTGTGATGCGTAGGCTCTCCCACCCATCCGCAAAAAGCCGCGGATGGATGGGGCACCCAGTTTTATACCCTATGGGCCGACAAAAACGACAACGGGCCGGCAAAAACTGGGTGCGACTAACGAACTAAAATGCTGACCTGCGCGCCCTTGGCCTGCAACGGCTGCTGGGCGCTGTTGACCGCCGCGGGACGGGTAATGGCGAGCACGCTCTCTCCGGCGGCCTTGGCCTGAAAACTGAGGACGCAGACCACGCCCGCGCCGCTCACTCCGGCCGCACCCGGCGGGCGCGAAGCGTTGATGGTGATGGAGCCCGGCCCGTCGTCGCGGTGGACCAGGGCCACCGCCTGGCCGTCGTGGCTGAGCAGGTCGCCGTTATCCACGTTGACCAGCGAGAGTTTGGCCGGGTCGTACTGAAGCTGCAGGGGAACGGAAGCCACATCGGTTCCGCCCATCAGCACCACGGGAACCTGGAAAGTTGCGCCCACGGCCACCGGACCGGCCGGCGCATTGAGGCTGAAGCTGACCGGACCGGCCAGAACCGGACGGGCCTGCGGATTGGCCTGGGCTGCAATGGATCCATTGGTATCCGCGGCGGCGCGCAACTGGGCCAGCGCAGCCGGGGCCGCCGCTTCCGCAGTCTGGCCGGGGACCACGCCCACCGCGGGGCGGGCCGGAGGAGGTGTTGGCTTGGAGACAGGAGCCTCGCCGGTAACGTGGCGCAACTCGATCGACTGGCCCACGCCGGTATCGATGGTGCGCAGGTTTGTCTGATTCAGATCCTGGGTGCGGACGATGTGCGGAATGAGGAGAAAGACGATCTCGTCATCCTGAACGGTGTGGTCCTTGGAACCAAAAAGATATTTGAGAAGGGGAATCGAGCTCAACCCGGGGACGCCGGACCAGCTGGTCATATCCTGCTTGTCCTGAATGCCGCCCAGGATGTTGGCCTCGCCCTCGCGCAGGCGAATGACCTGCTCGGCGACGCGCTGGCTTATGATGGGCTCGGTCACTCCGCTGATGGTGGTGGAACCGCTCTGCGAGGTGACCTCGATCTTGATCTTCAGGGTCACATCGTGGTCAAAGTGAACCGTCGGAGTGACCTCAATATTCACGCCCACGTCCAGGTACTGGAACTGGGTGTTGACCAGGGAGCTGACCACCGCGGTGGCCGCGCCGGTCTGGTAGGAACCGGTGGCGATGGGGATGCGCGAACCGATCTTCATGGTGGCCTTCTGCTGATCGGTGGCGCGGATGCGCGGATTCTGCAGAATCTTGGTATTGGAGTCGGTCAGCAGCAGGTTGGCCGTGGCCGAGCCGACGGTTACCGCAAAGTTGGATGCCTTGAGGTGAGCCAGATCGTAGATGGTCGGAGTAGTGCTGGTGCTGGTCGTGGTGCCCGAAGTGGTCGTGGTAGAGGTAGAGGACTGCAAGGCAACACTGGCGCTGCTGGGCCAGGAAAGGCCCAGGTTCTTCTCCCAGTTCTTGCTCACTTCAAGGACTGCGATATCGACGATGACCTCGGCGCGCGCCTTGTCCAGATCGTCGATCAGCTTTTGCGCGAGCAGCAGTTCGTCGGGCGTGGCGCGCATCACGATGGCATTCTGGCTGGCCACGGCGAAGGCCTTGACGTTGGGCATCACGTTGCGCAGCGTGGCCTGCACATCGTTGAGGTCGCTCTGCTGCCAGGCGTTGGTCAAATAAAACGTCTGCACCGCCTGCTCGTCCAGTTCGGTGCGCTTTTGGCGGTTGTTCTGGGCCACAAACAGGGTGTTCGAGGTGACCGGACGCCAGAAAGTGCCGGACATGGTGCCCACAATGCGCAGCGCGTCGAGCAGCGAAACGTTGTTCAGGTCCACCTGCACGCGCTTTGAGGTGTAATCCGGGTCAAACATCACATTGACGCCGGCGGCGCGGCCGATGGCCTGGTAAATGACCTTGGCGTCCTCGGACATGTGCAGGGTGAGCGGCTCGTTGGACACCGGCTTGAGCGCGGCCGGCGCGCCCATGGAGTCAAGATCGTCCTGCTTTCCCGTAGCCTCGATCAGGCTGGTCTCGGCGCGCGGCGTGGCCTCGCCCTGCTTTTCGCGCACCCGGGCAATCTCCTGCTGGGCGGCCTCGTTGCCGGGGTCGATCTCGGCGGCGTGCAGAAACTCTCCCAGCGCGCCCTGCTCATCGCCGGCCTGAAACAGCTTGCGGCCTTTGGTCAGGTGCGCGGCGGAGGCGCTCACCCGCACGCGATAGAGCGCGGTGCGGTAGCGCAGGTCCTTGGGAGCTTTGGCGTAGGCCTTCTGGAAGTTGTCGAAGGCGGCGTCGTAGTCCTCGCGCGCCTCGGCGGACTCGCCCCGTTTGAAATAGGAGTTGGCCGACTCCGCGGCGTGCAGAGAAACACCGGACAGGCCAATGACGGCCAGAACAGCAAAGAGCGCAATCCGGAAAGCGGCTCCCGACAGAACGCATCCGGAGGCTACCGGAGATTGAGCGCGGCTTTTCATCGAACTCCCAGGCGTCTTGGCCGGCCCGCTTTGCACAGCGAACTTTTGCGGGCCGCCTTGGCCGCCCGGGACGCGATTTTTATGGACAATTTTTCGCAAGCTACAAGCCCTCATTTTAGCAAAGCCCCGCTGCAACAGCGCGAAAACCCGCGCCAATGCTAGGATGAAGAGTCAGGGAAGCAACATTATGGCGCGCCAAACCAGTCACGTGATCGTTCCGCAGGAGAAAGCCGGTCCGCAAAAGCCGGTCCGTCCCCGCGACCCGGTAGCCTCGGGCGAGCGGGATGCCGCGCACAATCGCATTGCCAGCCACAACTATTTCCTGTTGGACAAGTTCGAAGCCGGGATCGCCCTGCGCGGTACTGAAGTGAAGTCGATCCGCGAAGGGCAAGCCAATCTCCGGGATTCTTACGGCCTCATCAAGGACGGCGAGGCGTTTCTGCTTAACGTGCATATTGGACCTTACTCCCACGGCAACATTGCCAACCACGACGAAACACGCACCCGCAAACTGCTGCTCCACAAAGAAGAGGTTCGCAAGCTACTCATCAAGACGCAGATCAAAGGCCACACGCTCATCCCCACCCGGCTTTACTTCCGCAATGGGCGGGTGAAGTGCGAGTTGGCCGTAGCCAAGGGCAAGCAGGACTGGGACAAGCGCGAAACCGAGCGCAGCCGCGAAGCCGACCGCGAGGCGCGCGCCGCCATCAACGCCAGCAAGCATCGCATGGGACGGTAGCAATACGCTGAACGAAGGCCTGCGCAAGGGAAACAAGA
>CAVZNE010000332.1:0-3887 GCA_963776445.1 Terriglobales bacterium | reverse complement strand
CGCGCGAGTAGGTGAGGATTTCGGTATTCAGTTTCCAGTCAGTATCAGCAGAAGCATGGCGTCCAACCGGTCCCGCAGCCGCGGAAGCGTCTCCGCCGATCTCGAACTGGCTGGAGATCAAGCGCTGCATGCCTTTATCGTTCTGGATGATGAGGACCAGATCGACGCCTTCAACACCGATCTGCAAGCCCCAGCTGCCGCCGGTGATGGCAAAGAACGCGGGAGCGCTCCATCCATTTGCAGTCCGGCAAGTGGCAACGCCGCGGCCATTTTCCGCGCCGAAGATGAAGCCGCCCTTGAGCAGATGCGGCACAACTGCGACGCACTTGGCATGTTCCAGAACTTCCTCGGGAATGCCTTTGTCCGGGGCGGCCATGATCTCTTGCAGCACACGGCCTGCATGGTCCAACCGGTCGTTGGTTGCTTCGCGACTCGTTGCTGCCCAGCCGATGGTCGTCAAGCTGAGTAATGCCATAAGCGTAATAACTTTTTTCATGCGTCTCACCATTTTTCTACCTATGCGCAACGCTTTATATTCCGCGGGTTTGAGGCGCACAAGGTATCTCCAACAGTAGGCCCATTGCCTCGCACAGTCTGAGCAGATTAGCTCAAGTGAAGAAGCAGTTAGTTGGCCGCCTGCTTTTTGTTCGCGGGCATCTCGCATCCCGCAGGAAACACCAATAGTTGTATCGTGCCCCACTCCGCATCAGCCGTTGCATTCGGCTGCTTTCCCATGCCCAGCGTCTTGAATTTGCTGTCGTCGAAGCCGAAATGTTCAACCAGATACTCGCGGACCAGCATGGCTCGAGCTTGCGTCAGCACCAGATCCTTCTGGGTATCGCCTTCTGCGCCGGAGGAAACGACAACGACGGCACAACCGAACTGATTCCCGGCAAGGAACTCTCCGCCGTCATTCAAGGATTTTTGATTGCGCAGCTTGGTTGATTCGCGACTATCGAAAAGCTGCTTTGGCGAGTAGGTAAAGGTCTTGTCGGGTGCGCCTGCCGGCACGCGGTCGACTTCGTTTGCTTCCAGACTCGCGGAATCCTCGTACCCGCGCTTTTTGAAATACCCGCTCAACAGGAAGTTATGCTTCAAGGCTTCCATATTCTCGCGAAAATCCGTGACGCCGGCCTGCGCCTGGACCATGGTATCTCCCAGGGAGTTAGTGGACCGCTGCAGGTTGCTATAGAGAGCCTTGTCGTTGATGAGCGCGCCGACAGAGCCCTGGCCTGAATCGATCTTGGCGGTCACGGAGTTCAAATGCGCCGTCGCCTGCATTGCGTTCAGGATTGCTTGCTGGCTGGTATCCAGAATGGCGCTCGTTTTCATGAGCAGTGCGGACACCTCCAAGGGCGGCTTGCTCTGGAGGACCTGGCCATCGCGCACATCGGGCTGCCCCGCGGAACCGAACGAGATGGCCAGATACTGACTGCCCAGCACACCCTCGGTCTCGATGGAAGCCACTGAGTCCAGTTTGATGATTTCGTGCGTCGATTGGTCAAGGTTCATGATGACCGTGACTTTGCCGCCTGGACGATGCGGCAACTCAATGCGATCGACAGTTCCGCTGTGCACTCCACCCACCTGTACCGCGGCTCCAGTATCCAGGCCGGCGACGTTATCGAATTCCGCCTTCAACTGGTACGTGGGACGAAACAGATAGGCCTTGCTCCCGATAATGAAGACACCGGCGGCCAGAATTGCCAGCGTCACAACGATGAATGCTCCGAGCCTAGCCACTCTTGACATATTTTCTCCTACGCCTGTTTAAGGAATTCTTTTACGAACGGTGCGTTGCTTTGCTGAAGATCCTCGAAGTTGCCCTCGACCACAACATTGCCCTGATCCAACAGGGCCAAGCGGTTGGCGATGGTTCTCGCACTGAACAGATCGTGCGTCACCACGATGGAAGCCATTTTTCGCTCGCGCTGGAGCTTGAGAATCAGGTCGTCGATCTCTCTTGAACTGATGGGGTCGAGACCGGCGGTGGGCTCATCGAGAAGAAGAATCTCCGGCTCCAGCGCCAGCGCCCGCGCCAGTCCAACGCGCTTTTGCATGCCGCCTGAAATATCGGAAGGCATCTTGTTGTGGTCGCCTTCCAGGCCTACTTCGGCGAGCAATTGCTGGACGCGATCATTTCGCTCGCCTTGAGACAATTCCCTTTTGTGATGCCGGAGGGGAAACGCCACATTCTCGCCGACGGTAAGCGAATCGTAAAGGGCCGCATGTTGAAACAGGAAACCCATCTTCTTCCTGATTCCGCCGAGTTGGTCGAGTTGCAGGCCGGCGATGTCCTCGCCTTTGATGCGAATGGATCCGGAGTCGGGTTGAGCAAGGCCGATGATCAGCCGCAACAAGACACTCTTGCCCGTGCCGCTGCGCCCAAGCACGGCAAGCGTTTCTCCGCGGTTCACGCACAGGCTGATTCCATTGAGAACCTTGTGCGGCCCGAACGATTTGTGCACATTCTCAACGGCGACGACGGGTACAGCGCCCCCGCCGTCAAGCGCCTCATGCCGCATCGCGATGTTTTCGACAGTGGCCATTGTCATGTCACAAACCTTTCAATCGAGAGTTATGGGAAGACGACGAGGATAAATTTGACCAGCACCACGTCTGCCAGGATAAGAAAGAGAGAGGCCAAGACTACGGAGTTTGTGGCCGCACGTCCCACTCCCTCAGCACCGCCGCGTGTACGCATGCCTTGATAGCAGGCAATGAGTCCGATGATCAGCCCGTATACCGCTGTCTTGAAGGTGGGCGGCAGGAATGCATTGAAAGTCGCGCCCTTGAATCCGCTCTCGATAAATTGTTGAAAGGAGAGTGGCTCAACCAGAGACTGTGCAAACCACCCTGACAGCAATCCGCATGCGTCGGCGGTGAGCGTCAAAAGCGGCAGCATCAAGATGCAGGCCAGAATTCTTGTGGCCGCAAGCAGCCTGTAGGGGTTGATCGCAGAGGCTTCAATGGCGTCAATCTGCTCGGTTACTTTCATCGACGCCAATTCCGCGCCAATGCCCGCACCGACGCGCCCGCTGACCACCAGGCCGGTGATGATGGGGCCCATCACCTGAATCACGGAGTACACAAGAGTGGCAGGGAACATGGACTTGGCGCCAAAGCGAGTGAGGCTGTAGCGAGCTTCCAAGGAGATCACGATGCCCACGGCCGCGCCGGCCAATGCGACCAAAGGAAAAGACTTTGACCCAACCTCATCGAGTTGCCGAATCAACTCGCGCCATTCATACGGGGGCGTCACGGCAGCCCGCACAACCTTCCAAGCGAAGATACCGAGATTCCCGAACCACTCGAAAAATTGATCGATATAGGCTATGAGCCAACTAACAATCGCGGAAGAGGGCGTGGCTTTGCGGCCCGAAGACAGGGGCTGAGTGGGCGCAGCTTGCGCATGTAGAAGGCCGCTCAATGGTTTGGCCCAGGGTCTGCCGCTCCGTGCCGACTATTCAGGTGCATGCGCGACAGCAAAGAATGGGGCCCGCTATAGAGGAATTCGAGCGAGACGTTTTCACCCACATTGATCAGCAGATTGTAGTTGCCCATACGAAACGCATCTTTTGCGCCGAAGCGATTTGGGTACCAGCCATAGACAGCGGCCGTTGAACCGGCGTAGGGCGATACAAGTCCGGCAACCGAGAAGACACGATGGCCGTCCATCCCGCGGCGCGCCGTCACGGTGGAGAATACGGCATGGCCGAGACGCGGCCATACTCCGCCGCATTCACAGCGGTAATACATCGAGTCTTCCTTGAAGGCCGCAGAGAGCGCAAAGAGGGTGGTGGTATCAATAGCCATGATGCCGAAGTTGGAACCGAAGCGACGGCCGAAGCCCTCCGCACCCTGCTTCCACTCAGGTGGGGAGTTTG
>CAVZNE010000331.1:0-4862 GCA_963776445.1 Terriglobales bacterium | reverse complement strand
GACTCCGCGCATGCGCCTGGTGGATGCAGTGGATGCGCTGGCCGACAATCGCGGCGAATTGCTCTTTGAGCTGCGCGGCGCGACCCAACGCCAGTTCGCACTCTATCGGGTGCTGCGCGGTCAGGCGGAGAAGCTGTTTGTGGGTGGAGGCGGGGAGTTTGGGAGAGAAGCCAGGGAATAGGGGACACCGAGAGACACGGGGATTTTTTGCCAGCCCACCCTAGCGACAAAAACAAAGTCGTCGCGAGGGTGGGGCACCCGAACGGAATTGCCGGGAAAGGGATGGGGGGGCGCGTTGCGGACTGAATTGTGTGCGGTATTGCTCACTTTCTCGTAATTTGTGCGCGCCGTCACAGACAGACGTATTTATTTGTGATTCTGAAATCGTATCAAGGGATACAATGAAGTAGAAGTGGGCGCGTTGCCACTGTCCAAGGAATTCTCGCAGCCTATGGCATCTGTCGTATCCGTATCCTCCCCTGAAACCGTCAACTCACCCCTCGCCCAGCCAAATTCAACTTCTTCTTGCATCGGCGCCTGTCTCCGCGGTTCCCGCGCGGCAGGAGGTTCGCATGGGCCGCGCGGCGGCGGCGGGCACGGGCATCAATTGGTTGACGCTATCGGTGATGGCCGCGTTCCACGTGGGCGCTTTGGCCGCACTGTTCTTCTTCACCTGGCAGCGGCTGACGGTGATGCTGGTGCTGTATGTTGTGGCCATCAATATCGGGATCGGGATGTGCTATCACCGACTGCTGACCCACCGCGGCTATCAGGTTCCCAAGTGGCTGGAGTACGTGATGGCCACCTGCGCCACGCTCTCGCTGGAAGGCGGGCCGATGTTCTGGGTATCGACGCATCGGGTGCACCACCAGCACAGCGACCAGGAAGGCGATCCGCACACGCCTCGCGAGGGCGCATGGTGGGCTCACACCGGATGGATCCTGATCGGCAACGCGATGCACGCGCAGACCGAGGTGCTGAACCGCTATTCTCCCGACCTGGCGCGCGACCGCTTCCATGTGTGGCTGAGCAAGTACCACTGGATTCCGTTGACCGCGAGCGGCGTGCTGTTGTTCGGGTTGGGCTGGCTGGCCGGCGGGCCGAGAAGCGCCGTTGGGATGTTGCTGTGGGGCGTCTTTTTGCGCGTGACCCTGGGCCTGCACGCCACGTGGCTGGTGAACTCGGCAACCCACATGTGGGGCAGCCGCCGCTTCGAGACCCGCGACGGCTCGCGCAACAACTGGTGGGTGGCGCTGGTGAGCGGCGGCGAAGGCTGGCACAACAATCACCACGCGCATCCGGTTTCCGCACGGCACGGGATGGCCTGGTACGAGGTCGATCCCAACTACTGGGGCATCTGGCTGCTCTCAAAGATTGGGCTGGCCAAGAAGATCAAGCTGGCTCAATACGACCGCACGAATCCCAAGCCTGCTGGGCTCTAGAGCACCCGACCGGATGAAGAAGTCCCATTGAGTTCGTGCTTCCCCCGGTCTCAAAATCGAGACCGGGGGCACCTGCAAAATCCGCAGACATAAAAAGGCGGCCTTCCCGACAGGGAACAAGCCGCCTTTTTGTGTCCGCGGATGAGTGATTCTGGCCGAGTTGCGGGAGTTACTTGCGCAGCTTGGCGCGCAGCCACAACACGACAAAGAGCGGCAGCGCCACGATCAGCACCAGCACGCCGGCAGGAAAGCCCGCGTAGAGGTAGCTGTCGGCATAGTCCACCGCGTGGTGGCCGATCAGGTTCCACCCCAGCATGCGCAAAAATGGCGATGCATGTGGTGAAGAAGAACGTGAAAAAAGCCGCCGCAAAGGCCAGCAGCAGTCCGCTGAACAGGCCGAAGCCCTGGAGGGGAAACCCCAGAACCGTTCCGCCGCCGGGCCGCTGCTTCTTTGCCGATTCTGTCATTTTTTGGGCCTCTGTCGACTAGAATACAGACTCAATGTCCAGCAGCGCACAAATCGAACTTTGGCACGCGGAGAAGGTGGCCACGCAGGTCAGCCGTGGCCGAGGCCCCCAACGGAATTCACTACGCCAGCCTGGGGCGAGACCCGCATCTCCGAGGCGGATCTGGAGCGGCTGGTGGGCGCCGTGCCCGCCACGCTCTCCGCCGCGCTGGCCAACCGCGCCTATTACTTTGTTCCGCTGGCCATTGCCGACACCGGCGAAACCATGGTCGCCCCGGCCTACACGGTCGATCTGGGCGACCGCGCCATCTGCCACCGCAACGCGACCTTCGGCTCGACCGAGGCCGTTTTTCTTTCCACCCGCCTGGTCGAGGACCGCTTTGGCCTGGCCTTCGAGTTCTTCATCAACGTGGCCCACAACTTTGTGGAGGCCGCGGGAGTGCCGGAGAGCTTTTCCACGCTGGCCTGGTCGCAGGCCGAGGCCCAGGTGCGCGGCGAAACCAGCCAGGACGCCTGGGAGACCCGCCGCCGCGCGCAGGACAGCCGCAGCCGGCCAGAAGGGCATCGACGAGCGCGCGCGCAACACCTACTTCGAGTCGGCCTTCTCCGATGCGCTGGCCATTTACATGCTGTCGCTGGCCGTGGACTTCGATTACCACGACCTGCGCGAGCGCGAGTATCCGCTGCTGGCCGCGCCGGCCCTGGCCGAGCGGCTGCGCCACGTGGCCAGCCTCTTCCCCGCCAACCCCGGCTACGAGTTCCAGATCCTCTACCGGCGCAAGGGCTAGGCCAGCTAGACCTGCTTCAAAGCACCCCGGCAATGCCTGTGGGCACTCACTTCATCGCTGGGGCGGTTGCGTGTACCCTGAATACTGGAGTGTTTTTTGATGCGTTGGATTGCAATTCTGGTTTGTTCCGCGGCGATGGCTGGGAGCGTTTGCGCTGCCCAGGCGCACGCCCGCAAAGCCCACGGCTCCCAAGGGCGCAGCGCATCTTGTGCTTCCCCCCGTGCCCAAGGCGCTGCTGCCGGAGGCGTTTGCCGGCTGGGTCTCGGCGGATGCGCCGAAGAAGGTGACCGACCCCGCCCTGGCCGATCGCGCCAACGCAGCGGCTCTCAAGGAGTACGACTTTACCGACGGGGTGCTGGCCACCTACAAGCGCAGCGGCGAAACGCTGAGCCTGCGCGCGCTGCGCTTCCACGACGCCAGCGGAGCCTACGGCGCCTATTCGTTCTATCGCCAGAACGGCTGGCCCAAGGAGCAGATCGGCAGCGGGCGCCACCTCGAACCACAACCGGGTGCTCTTCTGGCTGGGCAATACCGTCGTGGATGCCAATTTCTCCCGTATCGGCCCCATGTCCGGCTCGGAACTGCGCGAGCTGGCGGGCGAGCTGCCCGTTCCCGGACGGGCACCAAGGCGCTGGCGCCTCCGATCCTGGCCAACCTGCCCAAGGCATCAATCTGGACGGGCAAACCACCCACTATGCCGTTGGCGCCGGCGGGCTATGCCGGCGCGGGCGGCGTGCTGCCGCCGGAGCTGGTGGGCTTCGACCGCGGCGCGGAGGCGGTGACCGCCAACTACTCGCTGCGCTCCAACCAGGCCACGCTGACCATCATCGACTACCCCACGCCGCAGATGGCCGCCGCGCAGGAGACCAGGATTCGCGCCTACATCAAGGCGGGCAGCCAGGCGCAGCCGGCCTGGCCCAAGCCGCTGGTGGACTCCGACCAGGCCTCGCTGGAGGTGCGCCGCAGCGGGCCGCTGGTGGCCCTGGTCAGCGGCGACGCCATTCCCGACGAGAGCCACAAGCTGCTGGCCATGGTGCACTATGAGTCCGACCTCATGTCGATCCCGCAACCGACGGAGTCGGAGGTAGCCAAGACCGGCAAGCTGCTGCTTGGGCATTGCCGCCCTGGTGATCATCGGCTGCCAGCGCGGCGATCCTGCTGGGATTTTTCCTGGGCGGCGGCAGGGCGCTCTACCGCATCGCGCGCGGCAAGCCGGCCTCTTCGGTCTACGAAGAGGAGTTCATCAGTCTCAATTTGCGGGATTGAGCGGTAGAAATTTGCCAGGGAATGAAGGGCCGCATCCGAAGGGTTAACGGCGTGGAAAACCTGTGGAAAACTAGACATAAACCCGAAGAAACACCCTGAAAAGACGGGATTTCGCGGGGCCAATAAAAGGCGAAGACGAGGCGAATACTCCTCGCCGAACTTCCTTGGCCTCTATCATTCTATAACTAATTGAATTTAAAGACTTTATTTCATCGTCGGATTTCTCCTTGACACTCCCTTCCCCCGCCCCTACTATGCAGCCAGAAAGTTCTGATGGTTTTGCCTCCGTTGGAACTATTCTCCCTGAGGAAGGAGCTGCCCTGTTGCCGGGCGGCTCTTTCCGTTTTTTGCGCGGAAAACCGGTCGCCGGTTCCGGGCAGTGCAGCGGGGTCTGCTTGCCGCTTTACCGACGCGCTTTACCTTAAAGCAGCACAACGATACAATCGGATGAGCAAGCCGAAGTAGCTCAGTTGGTAGAGCAGCTGATTCGTAATCAGCAGGTCGTCGGTTCGAGTCCGACTTTCGGCTCCACTCCTTTTTGCAGTACCTCATCCTCCCCAAGTGCACGCAACCTGCTTGCCGGTTTGGTTCGGGATTTAAAGCAATTCCTACATTTACTCTCGGTTTTCCACAGGCTCCGCCCCCTCCATATCTGCAATGAACCAAATCAGGTACCCGTTATCCACCTGTTTTTTGTTGCAAGGGAGGTTCCTGTCTGCTTATCCACTCCAAGTCTTGTCATAATCGCAGCAAGAGCGGTTTCTCCGTATCTGTTCCAAGAGCTACGTTCAGGATCTGAGTCTGGAATTCGAGTTCAGCAGCCGAGGTCAGAACACGAGTTCAAGCCCCGAAACCGAGTCGTACAACCTGTGGGAGCACCGAAGAGTGACCAGCTACAGC
>CAVZNE010000330.1:0-9885 GCA_963776445.1 Terriglobales bacterium | reverse complement strand
TATGCTGCCGGATTCGCGATACTGATCGGTGGCTTGGCTTACGCGGCGCACTTGATGCAAATCCCTCCGCACTGGATCTTCGCCGGCGCTGTTGTTCTCCTGGGCGTTGGAATTCTCTCGGGTGTAAAAGCCACGCGCCAGAGAGATTCTTCCAACTAGGCCGCTTCGCCGCCTGTATTTGAACAGAAGCAGAGTGCCTCGGACCCTGCCCTGAGCGGCGCCGAAGGGTCCCGATTCTTGGACATGGGAAACCAGGGCGCTCAAGTCCTGCGACTCGTCTTTGAATCGCCGAGCGGTACCATACTCTCATGACACAAAATGCAGAAGAGCAGAACGCGATCCTGCGCGGAGTTCGCGTGCTCGACGGCGGCATGGCCACCGAACTCGAATACCAGGGTGCCCGCATCGACGGCCCGCTGTGGTCGGCGCAGGTTCTTGAGGATTCTCCGGAAAAAGTGGTTGCCGTGCATCGCGCCTACATTCAGGCGGGCGCGGACTGCCTCCTCACCGCCAGCTATCAGGTCTCGCACATGGGTTATGCGGAGATTGGCCTGGCCCCCGAGCGGGCCGATGCCGCCCTGCTGCGTGCGGTCGCTCTGGCGCTCACGGCCGCGGCGGAGTTCCCGCAGCGCCGGGTAGTGGTGGCCGCGTCCCTCGGGCCCTACGGCGCGGCCCTGCACAACGGCGCAGAGTACCACGGCAACTACACCTGCGCCTTCCCCGATCTGGTCCAGTTCCACCGTGAGCGTATCGATGTACTCGCCGCCGGTCAGCCTGCGCCCGATTTTCTGGCCTTTGAAACGCTGCCGTCCCTTGAGGAGGCCTTGGCCATTGGTGAAGCGCTTGCTCCCTGGCCGGATTTGGCCGCCTGGTTCTGCTTTACCTGCCGGGATGGCAAGCACACCGCCCACGGCGAGTTGCTCCGCGATTGTGCAGCAGCCGTTGCCCGCTTTCCTCAGACCATTGCCATTGGTTTGAACTGCACCCGGCCTGCCCTGGTGTCTTCGCTGATCGCCGAGCTGCGCGGGGCATCGGACAAGCCTATCGTGGTCTATCCGAACTCCGGCGAAGGCTGGGATGCCGCCGTCCGCTCCTGGACCGGAACCGGCGATGCCGCCCGTTTTGGGGCCATGTCCGCGGACTGGTTTCTGGCTGGCGCGCAGATTGTCGGCGGGTGCTGCCGCACTCGTCCCTCGCACATTCGCCAGGTGGCGGAAGTGGCCGGCCGCCTGCGCTGAAGCGGACGGCTTAGTCGGCGGAAAAAAAGCTGCGTTGCGCCAGTCGTCCACCAGCTTTTCCGATCCACAGGGTATAAAACTGGGTGCCCCATCCATCGCGCTCTTTGCGATGGGTGGGAAAGCATGAAGTATCCAAGTGGTTTTGTTTGTTCAGCCTAACTTGTCAGGGTGGGCTCGCGCAAAGCCAGGTGCCCCCGGTCTCGCTTTTGAGACCGGAAAAACACGAACCTCACTCAGTCCGACTACGAAGCCTGTGGCTCTTTTTCCACCAGCTCCAGCGCCGCCGTCCCCTTGCAGGGCGGAACAAAGTCCGTGGCACGCCAGGCAATGGAGAGCTTCTCCCGGTTCAGCAGCTTACGGATTTGGCTGCGGGCGTGGTCGGCCCAGGGGCCGCTGCCGTCCAGTTTCACATACGACTGCCAGTGCTGCAGCGCCGGGCGCGTCTGTCCCTTGCGCTCGAAGGCCAGCGCCAGGTTATAGTGGGCGTCGGCGTAGCGTGGCGACAGCACAACCGCCTGCCGGTAGGCGGCAATGGACTCATCCAGCCGCTCCAGCTCGTCCAGCACGTTGCCCAAGTCGAAGAAGGCCAGCACATAGTCCGGGTCGGCCTCGGTGGCTTGGCGGTACAGTTCCTCGGCGCGGTCATACTGGCGCAGATGGAAGTGGATGGTCCCCAGGTTGATGAACGCAGCGGCGTAGGTCGGGTCCAGCTCCACAATCTCCTCATAGAGTGTGATCGCCCGCTGCTTTTCACCCGCCTCCTCGGCCTTGACTGCCGCCAGGAAGCGATCCTGCACGCCGTTCGGGTTGGCATCGCCCGGAAGGCGCAGCGGAGAGGGAACCGAGCTGACCGATGGCCGGTCCATCCCGTCCACGCGATCGAAGTCGAACAGCAACTGGCGGCGAATGGGGTCCACCATGGCGCCGTGATGCCGGAAGGCGAGCCGCGCCCCGGTCCGCACCACGCTTGCTTCCAGCAGCGGATTCGTCATCCCTGCCACCGCCTTCATGGCCATGATCGAGTGCCGGATGGAGGCCGCGGATACGTCGTCCTCGCGCAACGCGCGCAGCGTTCGCAACTGCCCCAGATCCTGGAAGGTGTAGGTCTGCTGTTGTGGAATCAAGTCGGCTCGTTCCCACCCCTGCAACTGGTGGGAACTGATCTGCAAGATGCGCAACACGTCCTGACGGCTGTAGCTGGTCACTCTTCGGTGCTCCCACAGGTTGTACGACTCGGTTTCGGGGCTTGAACTCGTGTTCTGACCTCGCTTACTGAACTCGAATTCCAGACTCAGATCCTGAACGTAGCTCTTGGAACAGTTACGGAGAAACCGCTCTTGCTGCGATTATGACAAGACTTTGCGTGGATAAGCAGACCGGAACTGCCGTTGCAACAAAAAACAGGTGGATAACGGGTACCTGATTTGGTTCATTGCAGAGAGGAAGGGGAGTAGCCTGTGGAAAACCGGGGAGAAATGCAGAATTCGCGTCAAATCCCGAACCAAACCGGCAAGCAGGTTGCATGCACTTGGAGAGGCTCGGGGACTGCGGAAAGGAGTGGAGCCGAAAGTCGGACTCGAACCGACGACCTGCTGATTACGAATCAGCTGCTCTACCAACTGAGCTACTTCGGCTTGCTCATCCGATTGTATCGTTGTGCTTCTGGAACGTAAAGCGCGCCCGCAAAGTGGCCGCCGGAACGCGCTGTACCGCTCCCCACCGGTGACCGGTTTTCCCCGCAAAAACGGAAAGAGCCGCCCGGCAACAGGGCAGCTCCTTCCTCAGGGAGAATAGTTCCAACGGAGGCAAAACCATCAGAACTTTCTGGCTGCATAGTAGGGGCGGGGGAAGGGAGTGTCAAGGACAAATCTGGGACGAAATAAATCCTTCGTAATCAATTAGATAGAATGTAGAGTCCAGGAAGGTTACGAGAGGCGTATTCGCCTCGTCTTCGCTTTTTTGGCCCTGCCCCATCCCGTCATTTCGCCTTGTTTCTTAGGGTTTATGTCTAGTTTTCCACAGGTTTTCCGCGCCATTAACCCTTCGGGTTCTGGCCCTTCACCTGGTCAAAAATTTATCGTCAATCCCGCAAATTAAGACGGATAAACTCTTCGTCGAAGACCGACGACACCGGTTTGCCCCGCGCGATGCGATAGAGCGCCCGCCCTCCGCCCAGGAAAAATCCCAGCAGAATTGCCGCACCGGCTCCGATCAGCACCAGCACGGTAATGCCAATCAGCAGCTTGCCGGTCTTGGCCACCTCCGACTCCATGGGCTGCGGCACTGAGGTCAGCGCGATCTCAAAATGCACCAGCGCCAGCAATTTGTGGCTTTCCTCGGGAATCGCGTCGCCGCTCACAATGGCCACCAGCGGCCCGCTGCGGCGCACCTCAAGCGATGCCTGGTCAGAGTCCACCAGTGGCTTGGGCCAAGCCGGCTGCGCCTGGCTGCCCGCCTTCAGATAGGCGCGAATCTTGCTCTCCTGAGCGGCGGCCATCTGCGGCGTCGGGTAGTCGATGATGGTCAGCGTGGCCTGGTTCGAGCGCAGCGTGTAGTAGGCGGTCACCGCTTCCGCGCCGCGATCAAAGCCCACCAGGTCCGGCGGCAGCACGCCACCCCCTCCGGCATAGCCCGCCGGTCCCACCGCGTAGTGCGTTGACCCATGCTCGAGTGAGGCCTGCGGCAGGTTGGACAGCACCGGGGGCGCCAGCGCCTTGGCCCCGTCCGGCACAGGCAACTGGCTGGCCAACTCCCGCAGCTCCGAGCCCGACATGGCGCTGATATGAGAGAAATTGGCGTCCACCACCGTATTGCCCAGCCAGAACAGCACCCGGTTCTTGTTCGATGTTGCGCCGCTGCCGATCTCCTCTTTGGGCCAGCCCGCCGGGCGATAGAACGAATACGCTCCGTAGGCGCCGCTGGCGTCGTGGAAGCGCAGCGCGCGCAGGCTCAGCGTCTCGCTGCCGCGCTTGTAGGTGGCCAGCACGCCATCGGTGAAGTCATATTCCTTCAGGGCCGCTGCATTGGCGCTATCGGCCTGGGCGGGGTCGGTCACCTTCTTCGGCGCGCCCGCAGCTTCCCAGCCAGAGAAAGCCTCCGGCAGCAACGCCTTGGGAACCGGGGGAAGCACCAGGTGAGCGGCGCCTTTGGGAACCGTGGGCTTTGCGGGCGTCTGAGCAGAGCAAACGCCTGCAGCCAACGCTGCGGAACAAACCAGAATTGCAATCCAACGCATCAGAAAACACTCCAATATTCAGGGTACACGCAACCGCCCCAGCGATGAAGGGAGTGCCTACTGGACGTTGCTGGGGCCTTTGTTGCTGATCTAGCCCTTGCGCCGGTAAAGAATCTGGAACTCGTAACCGGCATTGGCGGGGAACAGGCTCGCCACCAGGCGAAGACGCTCGGCCAGAGCCGGCGCGGCCAGCAGCGGATACTCGCGTTCGCGCAGGTCGTGGTAATCGAAATCCACGGCCAGGGCCAGCATATACACAGCCAGCGAATCGGAGAAAGCCGACTCAAAATAGCTGTTCCGCGAGCGCTCGTCGATGTCCTTCTGCTTGCTGTGGCCATCCTGCGCGCGGCGTCGCGTCTCCCAGGCGTCCTGGCTGGTCTCGCCCCTCACCTGGGCTTCGGCTTGCGACCAGGCCAGCGTCGAAAAGCTGTCTGGAACCCCGGCAGCCTCTACAAAGTTGTGGGCCACGTTGATAAAGAACTCAAAGGCCAGGCCAAAGCGGTCCTCCACCAGACGGGTTGAAAGAAAAACCGCCTCCGTGGTGCCGAAAGTCGCATTGCGATGGCAGATGGCGCGGTCGCCCAGATCGACCGTGTACGCCGGGGCCACCATGGTTTCGCCGGTGTCTCCGAGGGCCAGGGGAACAAAGTAATAGGCGCGGTTGGCCAACGCGGCAGACAGCGTGGCGGGCACGGCGCCTACCAACTTCTCCAGGTCCGTCTCGGAGATGCGGGTTTCGCCCCAGGCTGCATAGTGAATCCCATTGGGGGCCTCGGACACGGAGACCTGCGTGGCCACCTTCTCTGCATGCCAAAGTTCGATTTGTGCGCTGCTGGACATTGAGTCTGTATTCTAGTCGACAGAGGCCCAAAAAATGACAGAATCGGCAAAGAAGCAGCAGCCCGGCGGCGGAACGGTTCTGGGATTTCCCCTCAAAGGCTTTGGCTTGTTCAGCGGACTTCTGCTGGCCTTCGCGGCGGCTTTTTTCACGTTTTTCTTCATCACATGCATCGCCATTTTCGGCATCATGGGGTGGAACCTGATCGGCCACCACGCGGTGAACTATGCCGACAGCTACCTCTACGCCGGCTTTCCAGCCGGGGTGCTGGTGCTGATCGTGGCGCTGCCCCTCTTCGTCGTGTTGTGGCTGCGCGGCAAGCTGCACAAGTAATCCCCCAACTCGGCCAGAATCACTCATCCGCAGACACAAAAGGCGGCCTTCCCCAGTAGGGAAGGCCGCCTTTTTGTCTCTGTGTATGTTCTGCGGGTGCCCCCGGTCTCGACTTTGAGACCGGGGAAAGCACGAACTGAATGGAACTTCTTCATCCGGTCGGATGACCTAGAGCCCCGCAGGCTTGGGGTTCCTTCGGTCGTACTGAGCCAGCTTGATCTTGGTAGCCAGCCCCACCTTCGATAGCAGCCAGATGCCCCAGTAGTTGGGATCGACCTCGTACCAGGCCATCCCGTGCCGTGCAGATACCGGATGCGCGTGGTGATTGTTGTGCCAGCCTTCGCCGCCGCTCAACAGAGCCACCCACCAGTTGTTGCGCGAGCCATCGCGGGTCTCGAACCGGCGGCTGCCCCACATGTGGGTTGCCGAGTTCACCAGCCACGTGGCGTGCAGGCCCAGGGTCACGCGCAAAAAGACGCCCCACAGCACCATCCCAACGGCGCTTTTCGGCCCGCCGGCCAGCCAGCCCAATCCGAACAAGAGTACGCCGCTGGCGGTCAACGGAATCCAGTGGTACTTGCTCAGCCACACATGGAAGCGGTCGCGCGCCAGGTCGGGAGAATAGCGATTCAGCACCTCGGTCTGCGCATGCATCGCGCTGCCGATCAGGATCCATCCCGTGTGAGCCCACCATGCGCCCTCGCGGGGCGTATGCGGGTCGCCTTCCTGGTCGCTGTGCTGGTGGTGTACCCGATGCGTCGATACCCAGAACATCGGCCCGCCTTCCAGCGAGAGCGTGGCGCAGGTGGCCATCACATACTCCAGCCACTTGGGAACCTGATAGCCGCGGTGGGTCAGCAGCCGGTGATAGCACATCCCAATCCCGACATTGATGGCCACAACATACAGCACCAGCATCACCGTCAGCCGCTGCCACGTGAAGAAGAACAGCGCCGCCAGAGCGCCCACATGGAACGCGACCATCACCGACAGCGTCAACCAGTTGACGCCCGTGCCTGCTGCCGCCGCGCGGCCCATGCGAATCTCCTGCCGCGCGGGAACCGCGGAGACAGGCGCCGATGCAGAAGAAGTTGAACTTGGCTGGGCTGGACTGGTGTTGACGGTTTCAGGAGAGGAGACAGATACGACAGATGCCATAGGCTGCGAAAATTCCTTGGACAGTGGCAGCGGGCCCACTTCTACTTCATTGTAGGCCGCGAAGCGGTTTTTGGATCACAAAATATTGTCTTTGTCTGTGATGACACGCACAAAATAGGGCAAATATGAGCAATTTCGCTCATGTTTTAGCCTCTACTCCCTCGCCTCTCTCCCAAACTCCCCGCCTCCGCCCACAAACAGCTTCTCCGCCTGTCCGCGCAACACGCGATACAGAGCGAACTGCCGCTGGGTCGCGCCGCGCAGCTCAAACAGCAGCTCGCCGCGATTATCGGCCAGCGCATCCACGGCATCCACCAGCCGCATGCGCGGGGTCTCGTCCAGGTGCGCGCCGTCGGTCACGCTCTTCAGCAGCACCTGCGCGTTACCGTACAGGTCCGGCTGCGCCACCAGGGTCACATACTTCCGCTGGCCCAGCGGCGCGTCGCTGTGCGCCGTTAGCACCAAGGTGGCTCCTGAGCCGTAGGCCAGCTCAAACACGCGGAATTGCTCGTCCAGCTGCGGAGCCGGCTCGGCAGGCGGAGGAGGAGTCGTGGGCTTGGCGCTTTTCCGGCCTGCCGCCTTCTTGAACGCGGGCGGTGCTGCCGCGGGCGGCGGCGTCAGCCCCATCGCATCCCGCGCCATCCCTTCCAGCACCGACTTCATCTTCTCCGCATCGTCCGGGTTGGCCCAGGCATAGCTCCACTGGTGCTCCGCCCGGTTCTTCACGTCGGAAACCGCCACCGCCTGCTCCATGTCCGGCGGCAGGCCCATCAGGCTGGGAACCACGTCCAACCCATTGCCGCTACCCTTGCCGCGCTTCAGCAGGGGCCGGTCCGGGTCGGTTACCGAAAGCGAATCGACCCGCCCAATGTCTTCCACCGGCTTCTTCCGTGGCTTCTTCAGCACCGGCCGGTCGGGATCGTCCGATGCCGGAGCGCTGCTGTCCGAGCCGTTCCCGGCGCTGTCGCTGGAAGCTTTCTTGTGAAGCGTGGGCCGATCCGGATCGCTGGACGTACTGGAACTGGCGCTGCCAGTGTCTTCCGTGCCATCGCTTGCGGTTTTCTTGTGCAGCGTGGGCCGGTCCGGATCGCTGGCCGGCTCTGGTTCAGATGAACCCGCTCCTGCCCCGCCCTCCTTGCCCGTTCTTCCACTGGGCGCATCGCCGGGGTGATGCTTGCGGTGCAACACCGGCTGGTCGCTCTCTTCGTCCTCTACCTTCAGCTTTTCGGTGGGCTTGGGCCGCGCCTTGGGCATCGGCTTCCAGGCCCCATAGCCCACCCATGCGCCTTGTTCGAGTCCCGAATTGCGAATGTCGAACAGCCCCACCGGCTTGCCGTTCTGCTGCAGCTCGTACTCCACCTCCCCGGCCAGCGCCAGCGGCTGCGGCCGCGCCAGGTAGATGCCGCCATCCTGCAGTTGGCCGCCGTCCAGCACGGCCACCGGAACCAGCCGGCTGGTTTTGGGCTTGCCTGCCTCGCCGGTCCACTCCAGCACGGCAATGGCGCGCAACTCCGGGCTGTCCTTGGCGGATTTCGTCACCTGCCCGGGGTACTGGGCGCACAACGGCAGCGCAGCCAGCAGCCCCATGGCTGCCAGAACCGTTTGTCCTGCGAATAAACTGGGAACACCTGTCTTGCGCGATGACATTTGCTGCCCACCTCGGGAATAATCGAATCTTACGGCCCCTTCGGGCTCTCTATTTACCATACGAGGAACTTCCCCATGGAACTGAACGAGAAAGTCGCTGACTTTACCCTGCAAACCGACGCGGACACAACCGCCAGCCTGTCCGACTATGCCGGCCTGCCGGTCGTACTCTTCTTTTATCCCAGAGCCAATACTCCTGGCTGCACCATTGAGGCATGCGGCTTCCGCGATGCCTTCACAAAACTGCAAGCAGTCGGAGCCGTGGTGCTGGGCATCTCCCGCGACACATCGCAGGCTCAGGCCCGGTTCCGCGCCAAATACGACCTGCCCTACACACTCCTTGCAGATGTAGACGAGAAAGTTTGCAATCAGTTTGGCGTGCTCAAAGAAAAGAACATGTACGGCAAGAAAGTATGGGGTATTGAGCGCACCACCTTCCTCATCGGCCCTGACCAGACCCTGCTGCACGTCTTTCCCAAAGTCAAACCCGAAGGCCACGCGGAAGAAGTTCTGGCCCTGCTCAACGAATGGAAGAAATCCCAAAAATAGCAAGCAATCCGGGTAGGGAAGTGAACCTTCGCGGCCACCAGTCGGGTGCCCCTGGTCTCGCTTTTGAGACCAGGGAAACCACGAACACAAGCGGCCGTCTTCTCCCGCGCGCCTTCTTCGAGGCATCTCCTGAGCTGGTAGCTTCGCGCCTCCTCGGCAAACTGCTGGTGCACCACACCGGCGCAGGACTTTTGGCAGGAAGAATCGTCGAGGTCGAGGCCTACCTGGGCCCGCACAACGACCCTCCCGATCCCGCCGCCCATGCCCATCGCGGCCCCACACCCCGCAATCTTGTTCTTTTTGGCCGAGCCGGCCATGCCTATGTCTACGCCATCTATGGCCGCTATTTCTGCATGAATATTTCCTGCGAGGCCGAGGGCCGCGCCGGCTGCGTGCTGCTGCGCGCCTTGGAACCGCTGGCCGGAACCGGGCAGATGGCCCGGAATCGCGGCCTTATCGCAGACGGCCTATCCAGAGAAAAACTGGCCCGCCTGCTAACCTCCGGCCCCAGCCGCCTTTGCCAGGCGCTCGGTCTCACACGGCTCAGCCACAACGGCCTGGATGTGACCGATGCCGCCTCCGTGCTGCAAGTGCGCGACGACGGCTACCCGCTCGGCGAGGTGCTGGTCACGCCCCGCATCGGCATCCACGAGGCCGTCGACTGGCCGCTGCGTTTCGTCCTCTCCAACCACCCCTGCGTCTCCGGCCCCCAAAAAATGCAAAAGTTCATGAAGTAGCGCCCGCCCCTTCAGCGAAAATTGAATCTCAACTTCGTAACATCGCGTCCATTGGTCATACCCATCTCAACCTGTGAGGGAACCCTCCGCTTGAAACCTTCTTCCCTGTCCCTGTCCGCCGCTGCTGTGGCCCTGCTCGCCGCGGCTCTA
>CAVZNE010000329.1:0-7236 GCA_963776445.1 Terriglobales bacterium | reverse complement strand
TTGCACTCCCCTGGAGGTAACCCATGACCGCTGTTTCCCTTCGCTTGCCCGAAGACCTGAAAATTCGCCTCGAAAACTTGTCGAAGCGCACTGGCCGAAGCAAGACTTTTTACATGGTCGAAGCCATCACCGAAAAACTTGAAGATCTCGAAGACTTGTACCTTGCCGAACAACGCACGCTCGCTCTTCGTGCCGGACAAAGCAGAACCTACACACTGAATGAAGTGGAGAAACGCCTTGGCCTGGTTGATTGAGTTTGAAGCCGAGGCCGAAAAAGAGCTGAAGAAACTCGACAAACAGGTTGCCCGGCGCATCATCAAATTTCTCCGTGAGCGTGTTGCCGTGCTGGACAATCCGCGCTCCATCGGTGCGGCGCTGACTGGTTCCACGTTGGGCGATTATTGGAAATACAGGGTTGGCGATTACCGCATCGTTGCCGACATTCAAGACCAAAGACTGTGCGTCCAAGTCGTGAGGTTAGGCAATCGTCGCGAGATCTACCGATAAATCAACACTATAGAGGCCCGCAAACTGTAGATATTTATGTGTCCCGCCCAGCGTTGCTGCTTGGCCTCCGCCTACTTGCCCTTTTTCTTCCCCGACTTGGCGCCCTTGGCCGCTTTGGCCTTGTCCGCCTTTGCTTGCGCGTCTGGATCGCGAGTGATCGGAATCGGCCCTGTGTCCGGCCCGATCCGCTTCACCGTGGTGTCGACCATCATGTAGTTGATGGTGCGCGCGGAGGCCGGGCGGGTGATGCCGGTGGCGGGATCGGTGGTCAGATTCGGGCCGTTGGCGATCTGGAAGCTGAAGACGGGGGCGCTGCCGCCGGGCACGGGCTGAAAGCCGGCGCGCACCGGCAGATAGCCCTGGATGGGATGCAGCCGGAAGGCCGTCTCATAGCGATGGTGCTTGAGGCTCCAGGTAAATACGCGCACCTGGTCGAAATCGAAGGGCAGGCCGGACTTGGGCGGGCTGAGGACGGTCACGTACTCGGGAACCTCGTGGTTGGGCGTGGTGGCCGCCGGGATCGGTGACCTTGGTAAGAACGTAGGCGCCCACGATGCGCTGGCCTTCGGCATAGACGCCGATCGCATCCGGCACATCCACATCCACGCGGCCGGCAAGCAGCCAGCCCGCGTGGCCCTGGTCGTCGCGGACCAGCCACCAGTCTTCCATGACCACCGGCGGAGGCTCGGGCGCGCTGGGAACTGCGGCTGCCGAGGACGGCGTAGTCGGCTTGGCGGCTGATTTGGCGGCAGGGGCAGGCGCCTTTGCCAGAGCAGGCTCAGGCGCATTTGCGGCCACAGGCGGTTTGGGCTCGCTTGGCTTGGGTTGCATGCCAAAGCCCGCCGCGGCCACTTTGGGAACCGAAGCGCGGGCCAGCAGCTGGACCTTGGCGTTGGCGGCGAGCAGATAGAAATGCTCCGTGTCGCGGCCGGGAAAAATGTGCAGATAAAGGTCGTCGCGGAGGACGGCGGTGGCCACCACCGGGTCCTGTTTGTGCTGCTTGGCCAGCTGAACGAAGGCGTCGTAGGTCTTGGCGTCGACCACCGCGCGCTCTTCGATCCAGCCGATCTCGTTCTTCTGGGTCTTGACCTTGAGGAAGCGGCGGCCGTGCTCGAGCACCTCGAGCGGCTGGCCGTTGACCACCTCGGCCACGCGATTGGAGACGGCGGCCACCCGGTCGTGGAGGTACATCTGGCGGACGGAGACGTAGACCGTCTCATGCTGCATGCGCCGCAGCCGGTTGCAGCCGCTGGCCAGCGCAAGAAGCCCCAGAAGCAGAAACAAGGGGGCTGCGGCTCCGAAGCGCCTGACAGAAGGGACGAATAGGATTGGGGATTGCGTGAACACAGCCAGTGGCGATCAACTTGAGGATAGCAGAGAGCAGGGGGTAGGGGGCAGGGATTAGGGATTAGGGGAAAAGTCCTCTGTGACCGGCACAGGCCTAGTTCCTAACCCCTATTCCCTAATCCCTACCCCCTGCTTCTAAGGCACTGCGACGACAGCAGAAGCCTGGACGGGATCGGTTCCGGTGGTTGAGGTGTTGGTGGAGTCCAACTTCCCCGCTGTGGTGGTGTCGAAGATATACGCTTCGAGGTCCGGGCTGCCGCCCACGCTGACCGCGAGAATAAAGTTGCCGGTGGAGTCCTCGGCCAGTCCAACCGGGTTGGTGCCGGCGGTCTCGGTGCTGCTGAGCGCCGTCAGCGCATAGACGGAGCTGGACGAGGTGATCGAGAACCCGGCAATCACACCGCTGGAACTGCTGCTGGTCTGGCGGTTGGCCACGTAGACATAATCGCCGTTGGAGGTTGGCAGGATGGAGTAGGGCGCGAGGCCTTGGCTGGCGTAGGGAGAGGCGGAAAGCTCGGCCAGCGCGGGCAGCGAGGCGTACGTGAAAGCGCGCACGCCGCCGGTGTTGCTTCCGGAAGTTAACGCAACCGTTTCGCCAATGTAGAAGAGACGGCTGCTGGCGTCCACAGCCACGGAGAGGGCCGCTCCTCCCGTGTTCTTGACCGGGATGTTGCCGGCCGTTCCCAGCGGATTGGTCGTGGTATTGGCAGCGGTGAACGGGACCACCGCCGTGCCGCCGGTGCCCTGCGCGACAAAGACATATTTGTTATCCGGCGAAATGGTCAACTGCTGGGTGGTTGTGGCGCTGAGCGCGGTGCATTGCTCCGTGGTGGAAGTGGCCAGACCGGTGCTGGCGCTGAGTGGAATGGCGCACAGGTTCTGTGAGCCGGAGACGGCTTCGACCAGCCAGGTGTTGCTCGCGTCCACCTTCATGGTCTGGGCCTGATCGCTAGAGATGGCCCCACTGGAGTTGCCGATGGCGAGCGTACCGGTCGAACTGACGGTGTAGATGTAAATGCCGTTGGCCGTGCTCAGGTAAAGAAAACCGCCATTGGGAGACACGGTGAGGGCAAGAGGCGTGCTGGGCGGGCGTAGGTGGCGATCTTGGTCAGCGTGCCGGAGACGATGTCATAGGACCACAATCTGGCTGGTCTCCACATTGAGCACATAGAAGATGCCGCTGGAGAGCGTGGTGGTCGTCAGGGTGGTGGTCGTGGTGGTTGGCCGCCTGCCAGAAATTCGAGCAACCCGCCAGGAGCGGCGCTGCCGCCAACAACAACCGTGCCCATTTTCCGAAGTTCATTCCCGCTCCTTTAATTGCCGTTCGCAGCCATCGCCACTGTGCAGGCAAGGCCACGCTCAGGGTCCAGACTCAAGGGTATCGCTTCCGCGCGCAGCGTGCCGCCGATGGATTAGACGGCGCGGAAAGGCCTGGGTTCTGAAGCAAGAGACGCGCCCTGGCGAGTATTCGCTCGGCCAGGGCGTTGGGAGGGACAAAGAAAAATTTCAGGCTGCGGGAGTGGCAGAAGCGGCCTGGGCCTCGGAAGCGACCTGGTCGAGCACCGCGCCGATGGCGAGAACCACCGCCGCCACGCGCACCACGGCGATGACCAGTTCCTCGGTGGCGCCTTTTTCGCGGACCACTTTTTCGTGCGCATCCACGCACTTGCCGCAGCCGTTGATGGCCGAAACCGCCAGCGCCCAAAGCTCGAAGTCCACTTCTTCCACGCCGTGGCCGCGCAGGCCGTTCATGCGCAGGCGCGCCGGCATCGTGGCGTATTTGGGATTCGAGGCGAGGTGATGAAAGCGGTAGAAGATGTTGTTCATGCCCATGACCGCGGCAACGGTTTTGGCGCCTTCAAGAGCCGGAGCGGAAAGCTGCTCGGCAGCGGCGGCCAGCGCCGGGGCGGTAAGCCCGAGGCTGCGCGTGGCAATGGCCGTGGCCACAACCGTTCCCCACAACTGCTGCGCCGTCAGCTCGGTGTTGTTGCGCACCAGCGAGGAGTAGTTCAGCTTGAGGTCTTTGGCCGATGCGGGAAGGCTGTCAATCAGGGTATCGAGGCTCATGTGTGCTCCGAACAGATGACAGATGACAGTTTCATGGCTGTGCTGTTAGCTGTCTGCCGATCTCCGTTGACTGTCATCCGTTGACTGTCATCTGTCATCATGTCATATGTTCTTAAACGTGCAGCGTGTCTTCGCCCTTGTGCCAGTTGCAGGGGCACAGTTCGTCGGTCTGCAGGGCGTCCAGTACGCGCAGAACCTCCTGCGGGTTGCGGCCCACCGAGCCGTCGGTGACGTAGACGAAGCGGATCACGTTCTCCGGGTCCACGATGAAGGTGGCGCGCTGCGCAACGCCGCGCTTGGGTCAGGATGCCGAGGGCGGTGGTCAGCTCGCGCTTGATGTCGGCCAGCATCGGGAAGGGCAGGTCCTTCAGGTCGGGGTGGTTGTTGCGCCAGGCCAGGTGGACGAACTCGGTGTCGATGCTGCCGCCCAGCACCTGCGCATCGCGGTCGGCGAACTCCGAGTTGAGCTTGCCGAAGGCGGCAATCTCGGTGGGACAGACAAAGGTGAAGTCCTTGGGCCAGAAGAAGTAGACCTTCCACTTGCCGGCGTAGCTGGCATCGGTGATGGTTTCAAATGCGGTCTTGAGGTCGAGGCCAACGGTGGCCGTCACTTCGTATTTGGGAAACTTGTCGCCGATAGTAAGCATGCATGACTCCTCAGGAAATGGTTGAAAAGGTTAAATGGGACCGGCGAGCTCACAACACGCCGCTTCCCTGCTTTGCAGGGACAGAAGGTCGATGGAATTCCGCATGGGATCTGAATCACTTGGTGGATCTGAATCACTTGCAGTGCGCATCTATAAGAAAAGATGCGCCAGGAGGGCCGAAGGGATTCTGGAGTTGATCGGTCTCACTTTCCAGGTACGGAAAGAAAGCGGCCAGAAAATTAGAGCCTTTTCGCTGTAAATGGCATGCACTGGGTGCCCCATCCTTGTTCGCGTTCTTTGCGAACAAGGGTGGGAAAGCGAGTCAAGCCCGTCTAGCAGAAATGCTGAAATTGCCGGGGTTCAGTTGGGGCGGCTGCCGGGGCTGGAGCGGCGGCGGAAACGCTCGTCGACCGGCTGGCGGCCCTTGAAGCCGGACTCAATGGTGTGCCAGTGCTCGATGGCCGGCTCGCCCATGCGCCAGCAAAGCAGCACCACCTGATCGTCGAGGCGGCAGGGAAAATCGAGCAGCCCGGTTTCCAGGTCCTTGACCTGCACGCCGATGGAGTCGATCTCGGCGATGCTCTCGCGAACCCGCTGCAAGTGGGTTTCCATCTCCGCGCGCTGCTTGGCCACCACGCCCACATCCACGTGCATGCCGCCGGAGACATAGATGCGCCGGGCCAGCTCCGAGAGCTCTGACTCGACCTCTTCGGCGGCCTGCTTGCCCTCGATGGCGCGCTTGAGCAGCGATTCCAGAACCGGGAGCAGAGACTGTGCTTCGTCGAGAGTGAAGGTCTTCATGCGGAAATGTCCTGTGAATAGGATACGACGGAACAGGGAACAGGGAACAGGGAACAGGGGACAGAAAAGAGCTGCCGTCAGACGCATTTTTGTGCTGCCGCAAAGGCTCCGTGCCCCATCCTCGCGATTTGTTTCTATCGCGAGGGTGGGAGAGCACACCGCTTGACAGCCGTCGGCAGCGCGCAAGCATACTAGCTGTTCCCTGTTCCCTGTTCCCTGTTCCCTGCTCCACTCCCTGTTCCCTGCTTTTACCCCACTTCCAGCATGCGATCCAGCGCCACCTTGGCCCAGTGCTTGACGTTGGGGCGCACCTGGATGCGATTGACCACGCGGCCCTCGACCAGGTTTTCCAGCGCCCAGGCCAGGTGGTGCGGGCTGATGCGGTACATGGTGGTGCACAGGCAGCCGGTATCGTCGAGGGTGATGACGCGCTTGCCCTGCTCGGCAAAGCGGTGGGCCATGCGGTTGACCAGGTGAATCTCGGTGCCCACGGCAAACATGGTCTCCTCGGGCGCGTTTTCGACCAAGGCGATCAGCCGCTCCGTCGAGCCGAGAGCGTCGGCCTTCTGGCAGACCTCCCAGCGGCACTCCGGATGCACAATGACCTGGATGCCGGGATATTTGGCGCGCACCTGATCCACGTGGCCGGGTAAAAAGCGCTGATGCACGGCGCAGTGGCCCTTCCAGAGCAAGACGCGGCTGGCAGCCAGCTTTTCCTTCGTCTGGCCGCCCGTGCTTTGCCCGATCTGGGTGGCCCAGGGGTCCCAGACCGTCATCTCGTCCAGCGGAATACCCATCGAGTAGCCGGTATTGCGGCCCAGGTGCTGGTCGGGCAAAAAGAGGATACGCTGGCCGCGGGCAAAGGCCCACTCAAACGCCGCGCGGGCGTTGGACGAGGTGCAGACCAGCCCGCCGCGCTCGCCGCAGAAGGCCTTGATGGCGGCGGTGGAGTTCATGTAGGTGAGCGGGATGGTTTCCTTCTGTCAGGCCCAGGCGCTCCAGCGCCTCCCAGCAGGCTTCCACCTGCGAGATTTCCGCCATATCGGCCATGGAGCAGCCGGCGTTCAGGTCGGGCAGGATGACCTGCTGGCCCGTGCGGCCGAGCACGTCGGCGCTCTCCGCCATAAAGTGCACGCCGCAGAAAACAATGTATTTGGCGTCGGTTTCGGCGGCGATTTTGGAGAGCTTGTAGCTGTCGCCGGTGAAGTCGGCAAAGCGGACCACTTCGTCGCGCTGGTAGTGGTGGCCGAGCAGGATGGTGGTCGCGCCGAGCTTGGCGCGCGCCGCGGCGATGCGCGCATCCATGGTGTGGTCGGGAAGCGCCAGGTAGTTTTCAAGGCTGCAACGGCTGCCAGCCTCCGGCGAGGCCGCCGTCATCATTCGTCAAGAACCAGGTTCACTGTACTCCGCCTTCAGCCCAGGCACGTCTCCTCGTTTCGGGACGGTGGACGGGGATGTTGAAAGCTACAGGTCCGCAGTGGATGCGCCGGCCTTCCCGATTCAACTGGCGCCTGAGGCGAATCTCGTAGGTAGAATCGACCCCTGCCAATCGGATCAGAAGAACCCCCATCCACGGGGTTGTTGCGGCCCTTTTCTATCCTGGATGCGGTCATGCCAAGCCGCGCGGATTGCAAAAATACCGGCCCGGAGAAAACCGCCCCATTGCCCCTATTGTAACGCAGGCGTAACAGTTGACCCAACGGTTTGCGGGCGGATGCCCTGTTCCGCGCCTCCGGTTCAGTTTGTGAGCGCGTGTGCGGGCAGGTATCATTACCCTTATGGGCATAACGCCGACAATTGAATTCGCCAGCCTGGGCATGGCAGACTCGCTGATCCTGATGGTTCTGGCGCTGGTCGTATCAGACAA
>CAVZNE010000328.1:0-6306 GCA_963776445.1 Terriglobales bacterium | reverse complement strand
TGCGATCGCCGGCCTGCCTCGGTGAAAATCCTCGCGGACAAAGCTCTGGAAGCCGTGCACATAGTTGCGCAGCAGCTCTGTGTTGTCGTAGAGCATCTTCTCGAAGTGGGGAACGATCCAGTGCTCGTCTACGCTATAGCGGTGGAAGCCGCCGGCCAGTTGGTCATAGACGCCGCCGCGCGCCATTTTTTCAAGGGTAAGAAGGAAAGCCTCGCGGGCCTGGTCGTTGTCGCGATCCATGGCCAGCTCTAGCAACAGGTCCAGCGCGCCGGGATGAGGAAACTTGGGCTGCGCGCCGAAGCCGCCGTTGCGCGGGTCGAACTGACTGAGGGCCGAGCCGGCGATTTTGTCTACCAGTGCCAAAGACAGTTCCGCGCCGCCGCCGGAGAAGCTCTCGTTGTGCTCAATGGCCGCCATGACGCTTGTTGCGGTCTCCAGCGCCTCGTCGCGCTTCTCCCGCCACACCTCAGCCAGCGTCAACAACACACGCCCAAAGCCGGGCCGCCCATAGCGGTCCTCGGGAGGAAGATAGGTGCCGCCAAAGTAGGGCCGCCCGTCGGGGGTAAGAAACGCAGTGAGCGGCCAGCCGCCCTGTCCGGTAATGGCCGAGACCGCTGCCTGATAGCGCGCATCCACATCGGGCCGTTCGTCGCGGTCCACCTTGATGGCGACAAAATGCTCGTTGATGAGGGCGGCGATCTCCGGATTCTCGTAAGACTCCCGGTCCATCACATGGCACCAATGGCACCAGACCGCGCCAATATCCAGCAGGATGGGCTTGTCTTCCGCCTGGGCGCGGGCAAAAGCCGCCTCGCCCCACGGGTTCCAGTGCACCGGCTGATGCCGCGCCGAACGCAGGTAGGAGGAGGAGGCACGCTCCAGCAGGTTGGTCGCCGCGGGTACTGGGGAAACGTCCTCGTTCATGGAGTGAGGATACCTCGGGAGTCTTGATACACATTCAAGTGGGCAAATGCCTGGCTCTTGGACTTGGAGCCTATCCGTAAATCGAGAAAGGATTGTAGCGCCCACGCTGCCAGATGTGTCCTGAGGGTCTGGAGACCCTCAGGACAGCCGACCTGGAGGTCGGCGCTACATTTTTACGGATAAGAACTAGCTCTTGGCGAGTTCCGCTTCGATGGCCGCAACCAGGGCAGGCGCTTCCGGAGTTGTGTCCGGCGCGAAACGCTCGACGACTTCGCCCTTGCGGTTGACCAGGAACTTCTCAAAGTTCCACAGAACTTCCGGCTCCGGATTGGGCTCAATGCCGTAACCCTTCAGCTTCTCAGCCCAGGTCACTTCGTTGACATTGGTCCGCGCGGGATGAGCCGCGATCAGGGCCTTGTAGAGAGGATTCTTCTCGGGACCGACGACTGCGATCTTTTCATACATGGGGAACTCGACGCCGAAGTTGGCGGTGCAGAAGTTCTGAATCTCTTCGCTCGTGCCCGGCTCCTGCTGCTTGAAGTCGTTGGCGGGGAAACCGGTAACCACCAGTCCCTGGTCCTTGTACTGCTTGTAGATCTTCTCCAGACCCTCGTACTGCGGCGTCAGGCCGCACTTTGAGGCCACGTTGACCACCAGCAGAACCTTGCCCTTGTACTCCGCCAACGTCGCGTCCGCGCCGTTGATCTTGCGGACCGGAATGTCATAGATTGATGCGCTCATGGAATCTCCCCCCGGCTTCCCTTGGATGCAGGGATCAGCAACGGATCATGTGCTTTTTAGATGCAGCCAAAATCGGATGGATGCAGGGGATGTTCGCCTGCATAAAACATGTTCTTTCCTGCGCTTATAAGAAAAAGCGGCACAGCCCAGGGATAACTGACCATTCCCTGCTCTGTGCCGCTTCGCATCTCACTTTTTAATCTCTGAATTTCCGCCTTACGCCAGCAGTTGCTTGCCCACCTTGACATACAGGTCCACGGCTTCCAGCAGTTCTTTTTTGGCGATCTTCTCGTGCGGGGTGTGGGCCACGTGGATGGAGCCGGGGCCGAGCAGCAGCGGCTCGCCCCAGTTGCTGAGCGCCGGAATGTCGGTGGAGAACTTGGCCACCATGGTCGGCAGTCCTTCAATGGCGCGCAGGCGGACAAAGGGCGTGTCGAGAGTAAACTCCACCGAAGCCAGATCGCCTGCGACTTCAAGCAACTGGGCGCGCACCGGAGCCGAGTCGGTCACCGTGCGCACCAGCACCTGGGCTTCGGCCTTGTCGGCAACCACGTTGGGCGCATAGCCGCCCTGGATCTGGCCGATATTGAGGGTGCTGGGGCCAATGCCCTCCAGTTCCGGCAGGGGCATGGCCAGCACCTTGCCGAGCACTTCAACCAACTTGTGGATGGCGCTCTCGCCCAGTTCCGGATAGGCCGAGTGGGCCAGTTTGCCGCTGGACTTGAAGGCCGCGCGCAAGGCGCCCTTGGAGGCCAGGGCCAGACGATTGTCCGTGGGCTCGCCATTGATGAGGAAGCGGCTGCCCCTGGGAGCCAGATTGGCGGCGATAGCGCCCGCCGAGTCGCGCTCTTCTCCCACCAGAAACAGCATGCCGATCTTGTAGCCGGCCGCGCGCAGCGCCTCGGCGGCGGCTACCTGGGCGGCCAGGATGCCCTTGGCGTCGCAGACGCCGCGGCCATACAGATAGTCCGCATCTTCTGAAAAGGGGATATAGGGCGGAACGGTGTCCATGTGGGTGGAAAAGACCAGGTCGGGCGTCTCACCGGCCGTGCCGGCATAGACATTCCAGCGCGAACCGCCGCCGGCGACGTTCTCGGACGGCTGCTCGACGGAGGACTTTTCAACGGTCCAGCCGCGGCCGGCGAGGAAATCAGCCAGAAAATCTCCCACGGCGCCCTCGTGGTAGGTGGTGGACTCAATCTCGCACAGTTCGCGCGTAAAGCGGAGGGGGTCAAGGGGCAGGTGGTCATTCATGGTGTTGTAAGAATACCGCACTGCGTGTCGCGCCCAGCCGGGCCGCGCTTTCCGTAGACGATCGGTGAAGCGATTTTCCTGGGAAGAAACAGAAGAAAAGGAAGACGGGAACAAAATACGTTCTGGAGCGTTTTGGGACGTGGAGCTTGCCCCCTGTTACGCGTACAATGGGCAATGGAATGATAGCGACTTGCGTACCCAATCAACCACGCTCTAACCCGGAATCCGCAGTTCTGCGGAGCGTGGACCTGACCGGTCCCGCCGGCCGGCTGGAGGCGGTGGTGAACGAGGGGGCGGCGGATGCTCCGTTTGCAGCGCTGGTTTGCCATCCTCACCCGCTGGGCGGCGGCAACCTGCACAACAAGGTGGTTTACCACGCCATGAAGGCCCTCAACGCGCCGGAGTGGGGCCTTTGCTGGCCGGTGCTGCGCTTCAATTTTCGCGGCACGGGGCTGAGCCATGGGGTACACGACGGCGAAGCGGAGGCCGGCGATGTGCTGGCGGCGCTGGAGTGGCTTGAAAACGAATACAGACGGCCGCTGGTGGTGGTGGGCTTCAGCTTTGGCGCCGCCATGGCCCTGAACGCCTGCTGCGGCCGCGGACAGGTGAGCGCCATTGCCGCGCTGGGCCTTCCCACCCATGCCGAGGGACGCGACTACAGCTATCCATTCCTGGCAACCTGCCGCCTTCCCAAGCTCTTTCTGAGCGGAGACCAGGACCAGTACGCGCCTGCCGCGCAGTTGGCGCGGGTGGCAGCCTCTGCCGCAGAACCCAAACGGCTGCTGCTCCTGCCCGGCGCCGATCACTTTTTTACCGGTCAACTGGAGCCGCTGCAGCACGCGCTCACCTGTTGGCTGAAGGAGCAATAGCGATGACACCGGTCGGCGAAACCGTTCTCGATTCTCTGCACACTACGGCCACTGAAATCTTTACGGGCGCGCTGAACGCCTGCAGCATCGGATCGGCCTTCGACCGTCGCATGCGCTTTGAGGGCAACACGCTGCATCGGCTGGTGCCCGACGGCAGCGGCCCTGCCAGCATCGATCTGGCCTGCTATAAGCGCATTTTTGTGATTGCGCTGGGCAAGGCGGCCAGCCCCATGCTGGACGTTCTGATGGACCGGATGAAGCGCCGCAAGGGATTGCGCGGCATCTGCTGCTCAAACCAGTTGCCCACGTCGCGCAACTGGCGATTTCGCTACTTCGAGGGCGGCCACCCGGTGCCCAACGAGGACTCTTTTGCCGCGGCCCGCGCCGCGCTGGCCATGGTGAAGAAGGCCAAGAAGGATACGCTGATCTTCTTCCTCATCTCGGGCGGCGGCTCGGCGATGTTCGACCTGCCGCTGGACCCCAAAGTCACCCTGGATGAGACCATCCTGTTTCATCAACTGCTGCTGGCTTCGGGCGCGCCCATCAGCGAAGTGAATACGCTGCGCAAGCATTTTTCCGCGGTCAAGGGCGGGCGGTTGGCAATGGCCGCGCCGGAAGCAGCCAAGGTCAGCCTGCTGGTGCCGGATGTGCCGCTGCGTTCGCTGGACGCGCTGTCTTCGGGGCCGACCTCGCCGGATCACTCGACGGTGGCCGAGGTGCGCGAGCTTCTGGCCAAGTACAACCTGGCGGCGAAATTGCCGCCCTCCATCCGGGCGTTTTTTGAGCGCGAGGATTTGCCCGAGTCGCCGGGCAACAAGGGCTGGCGTCCGCCCTTTTTCCCACGTATCTCCCTGCCTGGGGCCGCTGCCCTGCGGAGCGTGACGGCCGCCGCCGCGATGAGCGGAGAAGACGAGGCCTTCCGCGATTCGGTCTTCGAGGTTCTGCTTTCCAGCCACGATCTGGTGGAGAGCGCGCGCGCACGGGCCCAGGAGGCTGGCTATTACACCGTGGTGGACAACAGCTGCGACGACTGGGATTATGCCGATGCGGCCCGCTACCTGCTGGAGCGGTTCCACGCCCTGCGTGCAACCCATCCGCGGCTCTGCCTGATCTCCGTTGGAGAAGTCACGGTCAAGCTGGACCGCATCCCCGGCGCCGGAGGGCGCAACCAGCAGTTTGCCATGGCCTGCGCACTGGAACTGGAGAGCCACCCCGGCGAACGGCTGACGGTTCTCAGCGCCGGCTCCGATGGCGTCGACGGCAACACCCGGTCAGCGGGGGCCATCGCCGACCCCACCACCGTGACCCGCGCCCACACCTTCGGATTCCACCTGAAGGAGTCACTGGCCGCCTTCAACGCCTGTCCCATGTTCACCGCCCTGGGCGACGCCGTAGTTACCGGGCCCACTGGCCACAATCTGCGCGATCTGCGCTTGCTGATTGCCGATCCGGAATAACTTCGCTCCATGGGGCTGGCTGTATCACCAAGCCAACGAGCGGGCAAACTGAGCGCCACGGCATTGAAAACATCGCGATTTGCGGCAGAGTACGTCTTTCTCCAGCAAATTCGCGGTGAATGTACTAACATGGCTTTCACACTCAATTTGTCTGGAACAGGATTTGTACGTGGCTCAAAAAGGAACCCGCAAGAGCGTCGCCAAAACTCCCGATATCCGCACCGTGGCCGCGCTGGCAAAGGTTTCCATAGCCACGGTTTCGCGGACCATCAATGGTTCTCCCGCCGTGAGCGAGCGGCTGTCAAAGCGTGTGTGGCTGGCGATTCAGCAGTTGAATTACTTTCCCAACACCCATGCGCGGACTCTGGTTTCGGGGCGCAGCCGGCTGCTTGGGATCATTGTTGAAAACATTACCAATCCCTTCTTTCCGGAGCTGATCCAGAGTTTTGAAGAGATCGCAGTCGCCCACGGCTACGAGATTCTGGTCAGTTCGTCGAACAGCGATCCCGTGGTGCTGACCAACTGCGTGCGCCGGATGCTGGAGCGCAAGGTGGACGGCGTAGCGGTCATGACCTTCGGCGAAGAGGAACCGGTCCTGGACCAGCTGGTCAATCACGATGTCCCCATTGTGGTTGCTGAATTTCACTTGGAAGATCCCAAGTTCGCGACCATTTTGCTGGACTACACTACGGGCATTCATACCGCGGTCAACCATCTGGCGGACCTGGGCCACCGCAAGATCGCTTTCCTGGCCGGTCCGCACAAGCTGCACTCCGCCATCACCCGCGAAAATGACTTCCGCACCGCCATGGAAGCTGCCGGGCTTGAACTCCACAACGAATGGATCATCGAGTGCGACCACACGGCCAAGGGCGGCGTGGCCGGCTTTGCAAAGTTGAAAGCATTGCCGGATCGGCCTACCGCCATTCTGTGCTCCAACGACATGACCGCCGTCGGCGTGCTGCGCGCCGCCTACATGGGCGGTCTGCACGTGCCCCAGGACCTGTCGGTGGTCGGGCTGGACGACATTGATTTTGCCGAGTTCACGCTGCCGCCTTTGA
>CAVZNE010000327.1:0-6314 GCA_963776445.1 Terriglobales bacterium | reverse complement strand
GGAGGAGTCGTAGTCGCGCCCGCCCTCGGCCGCGCCGTAGCCGGCAAAGTGCTTGACGCAGGCCAGCACGCTGTCGGGGCCAAGCGCTGGCCCCTGAAATCCGCGCACCTGCGCTGCCGCCATGGCCGCGCCCAGATAGGGGTCCTCGCCCGCGCCTTCGACGATACGGCCCCAGCGGGCATCGCGCGCAATATCGACCATGGGCGTGAAGGTCCACTGAATGCCGGCAGCGCGGGCATCCTGGGCAGCCAGATGCTGCGCGGCTTCTTCAACCGAAGGGTCCCAGGACGACGCCATGGCCAGCGGCACCGGGAAGACCGTCCGGTATCCGTGGATAACATCGAAGCCGATGAGCAGGGGGATGTGGAGCCGGGATTTGTCCACGGCCAGGTGCTGCATGCGGTTGAGCTCTTTTACGTCGATAAGCCAGAGCACCGAGCCCACCTGGCCCTTGGCGATGGCGTCATCCGGCTTTTCGCTTCCCAAGCCGGGCAACTGGATACCGGAAGCCTGGTTCAGTTGGCCGGCCTTCTCTTCCACAGTCATCTGTTTGAGCAGGGCTTCGGCGCGGCTGTACGCCTCCTGTTGGGAGATGGGCGCGGCCAGGGCGCTGGCCAGGGCGAGCAGGACACACGCGGACGGGATGAGTGTTTTGCAAAACCACTTGGTCGACATGGTTGAGTTCCCTCTCTGGCTTCCAAAAAATGGATACAGGTTCGCGCTGCGGTTCGGCGTAGTTTACGCCAAGGCCGCAGTCGCTCTGACTGGAGGGTTTGCTCAAATCGAAGAAGACGCGGTCATGGGCGGCGAGCAAAAAAAAAGCGCCCCCCGGCTAGTCCTGCCTGGATGTAATCCAAGTCTGGTAAACCGGAGGGGCGAGGAGCCGCAATCACAAGAAAATGGGTCGTCCAGCATTGCCGTCCGAGGCGAATATTTCCGCCACTCAGGACACTGCTTTCAACACATCTTCTGGACCGAGAGCAAATATATGTAATGACAATGCAGGAATAATAGGTTCCATCGGGTACCAAATTCCATAGGAATTAGCTAAACATCTATTACAATTCGGTTTAGTGATCTGTAGACAAGCGCATTATTGGGACGTATGATACGCAATGCCGTTGATTTTATCCCTGATCCTGCACTGAAGTTGGCGCACAAGAGCAGGTTTACCGGCCCGATTCGACGCACTGGCCGCGCGCTTTCACCGGTGCAGCCGCTCAGAGCGGGTTAGGAAAGCGGTCCACGGCATGACGGGCAGGCCCACTGCAATCGCGCAATGGATGCAAGGCATCAGGATGGAATACTAGAGGAGGAGCAGGGAGTGTCGTTGGGGTCAAGATTCGCGCAAGAGATCGAGCCGCCGTTCTCCGCTCTTGATGCCGCGGCGATCCGTGAGCAGTTGGAGCGGCTATTGGCTCATCCGCTTTTTTCCAACAGCAAGCGCTATCCCGTGCTTCTGGCCTACACCGTTGAGGAGACCCTGCAGGGGAAAGGCGCCGACCTTAAGGAGCGGAGCATCGGCGTTGAGGTGTTTGGCCGATCCCCCAGCTACGATGCCAACGCCGATCCTGTGGTGCGCATCACCGCAGGGGAAGTGCGCAAGCGCCTGATGCAGTACTACTACGACTCCACCCACGACGGCGAACTGGTGGTGGAACTCCCGGTTGGCTCCTACGTCCCCCTCTTTCATACTGTGGGGTCCGCGGCCGAGCCGGAATTGTTTCTGCCTGCCCCGGAGTTGCCGCCGCAAACTGCCGCCGCTGTGCCCGTCCTTGCGGCGCAGCGGCCAGTGCACCGCCTGCTCTGGGCTCTGGTAGGAGCACTGGTGCTGGTTGCCGGCGCTGTCAGCGTCGATATTGCGGCTCGGCGCCACGATGCGCCGCCGCCGCCCAGTTCTCTCGATCGTTTTTGGGCCCCGATTACCGCCGGCTCAAGCACGGCTACCTACTGCCTGGGCGAACCGGCCAAGGATATTAGTGTTGGATCGATCAATTCCCTGGACACTCCGGCGGATGGATCCAACCCTGAGCCTCTTTACTTCCGGCTGCATTACTCCGGCCTGTTCGCCATGGCCGACATTATTACGCTGACCCACACCGCTGCCGCTCTAGAGGTACGTCATAAGGCATTCCGGGTGGTTCCAGCCTCTGGCGCGAGCTTTGCCCAACTGCGCGAGGGCCCCATTGTTCTGATCGGCGCCTTCGACAACATCTGGACGCTGCGCGTAACCCAGAAACTGCGGTTCGGTTTTGAATCCAAGGATGGGGTTGCTGTACTCGTAGACCGGAAGAGCAAGACACAGACCGCCTGGGCAACAGCATGGGATCTGCCTTACGCGAAACTTTCGCGCGATTATGCGATTGTGGCCCGCATCCACGACAGCATCACCGGGCAGCCGATGATTATCGCCGCCGGCATCTCCGAAGAAGGCACGGAGGCTGCTGGCGAAATTCTCTACAATCCCGTTTATCTTGAGGCGTTGCTGGCCAAGGTTCCGGCGAACTGGGAGCAGATGAATATCGAGGCGGTGATTGAGACGCAGGTGATTCAGGGCCATCCCGGACCGCCGACCGTGCTCGCGGTTGAGGCTTGGTAGAGCGTCAAACTCGGATTTTCTCAAACCCTCGTGGACGGTGATCGTGCAGCGCAGGGACGCGTCTCTCCGTGAGCCTTCTGATCGAAGAGATGCCTCGATGTGGTTTTTTGAGATACAGGCCGGATCGCGCGCCAACTTAGCCAACCAATCTATATTTGGCTAGATAGAGCCATAAAAGGACTTTAGATAGATATCTCCCACCCTGGCCGCACAACGAAAGACGCCGCGAAGGTTTGCCCAGATTCGTGGCGAGGCCGGCCCGGATCAATTGCCAATACCGGGATGTGTACGCTAGGCTTCCGGACATGAAAACAGGACAGTTTGGGGCACTTGTATTTTTGATGGTTCTGGGCGCGTGGGTTGCGCCGGGGCAGGAGCAGAAGATGGCGATGACGCCACCCATGGGGTGGAGCACGTGGAACCACTTCAAGCACGACATCAACGATGCGCTGATCCGGCAGCAGGCGGATGCGCTGGTATCGAGCGGGATGCGCGACGCCGGGTACGTCTATGTGAACATCGACGGAGGGTGGCAGGGATATCGCGATGCCAACGGCGTGCTGCACCCAACCGGCAGTTTCCCTGACATGAAGGCCCTGGGGGATTACATCCATTCGAAAGGTCTGAAGTTTGGAATTTATTCGGGACCGGGGGAGAAGAGTTGCGCGGGCGCGCCGGCGAGTTATGGGTACGAGGAGCAGGATGCGCGCATGTTCGCCTCGTGGGGCGCGGACTTGCTGAAGTATGACCTGTGCAGCTTCAGGATCAACATGCGGGAGGAATCGAAGGGGGACGTGGAGAAATCGGACGCGATCATGAAGGCCGCGTACGAGAAGATGCACCAGGATCTGGCGGCGACGGGCCGGCCGATTCTCTTCAGCTTGTGCCAATACGGATGGGGAGCTTCGTGGACCTGGGGTCCGGAAGTGGGCGCGAGCATGTGGCGCACGGGCGAGGACATTGCCGACACCTACGAGAGCATGGCGACGAACGGGTTCGGCGAAGCCGGACTGGCGAAGTACGCGGGACCGGGGCACTGGAACGATCCGGATTTTCTGGAAGTGGGCAACACCGGCATGACGGTGGAGGAGCAGCGCGCGCACTTTAGCCTATGGGCGATTCTGGCTGCGCCGCTGATCGCGGGCAACGATGTGGCGTCGATGACCGCGGAGACCAAGAGCATCCTGCTGAACGGCGAGGTGATCGAGGTGGACCAGGACGCGCTGGGCAGGCAGGGAGATCGCGCGTATGCCGAAGGGCTGCTGGAGGTATGGACGAGGCCGCTCGCCGATGGAGGGTTGGCGGTGGGGCTGTTCAACAGAACCACGTACCCGGCGCGGATGACGCTGCGACTGAAGGATGTGGGATGGCAGGGACCGGCGGCAGGGCGGGATCTTTGGGCGCACAAGGATATCGGCGTGCTGAGCCCGTCAAACACGTTCACAGTTCCGACGCGCGGCGTGGTGATGCTGAAGCTGACGCATCCCAAGGGATGAAAGGCTGAGGGGACGGAGGAACCTTGCTCGGACTTTGCGCGCGCAATGGGAGGGACGCGCGGATCAGGCGCACGCGCGCTTGAACACGGCGCACCTGGCTGTGCATACGCGATCGGCGTAGCCAGTTTGAGGATGACTGCTGTCGCCCTTTGCAGAGCGACCGGGGACAGAAGATCCCATCTATTCCTGGCGCCAAGGAGACACTCGAATGAGCTTTCCTTGGCGCTTGAGAGAATAAGCAGGTAAGTTGCGCCCGCCTGCTTTTAGGCTTTTGCTTTCTGAGCAGCCCAACGCTTGCGCTGCGCATCGGCAATCCGCTTGCGCGCTTCGGGGCTGAGTACGCGGGTCTTCTTTACCTTGGCCTTGACAGCCTTGGCAACCTTGACACCCTTGACTTTGGCTACAACTGGCGCCGCGGTCTTTTTGTTTTTGCGCTCGGTTACTTTGATGGCGACTTTGCCAACGTTAGCCAGCAGGGAGCGAACCTGCGTGAGCCTCGCGATTTCCGCGTCAATCAGGGACAGAATAGAATCATTTGCCATTAGTCAAGCATATCTCACAATTTCCACTTTTGCACAGCCTTGCGCAAATTTGAACCACTTACAGATACGCGCGGCGACTTATTTCATTCTGGCTTGCCGACGCTCTTTTCCTGATACGCCTTCTGCAAAATGAAATACGCCTGCTTTTTCTGGCCCTGATCGCTGATAAGTCCCTTGCGGTTGAACTCATCCTGAATGCCGACCAGCGGCCGGTTCGGGGAACGGAAATCCATCAGCACCCACGGGCTCATTCCCCTTAGTTGGGGAATTTTGTTGAGCATTCCGAATTGGTGGCGATAGATATTGGCCTGATATTCCTCGGTCCAGCGCTCGTGTTCGCTGCCGTGCAGGCCGGCCTTGGCGTCGCCTCCAAACTCGCTCACGATCAGGGGTTTCTGGTAGTCGATGCGCCATTCGGTCACGTCGGCGGTCTCTGGCTGCTGCTCATACCAGCCGATATATTCGTTGACGCCGATGACGTCCAAAGCCTTGCCGAGCGCGTCGTCCACTATCTTGGTATGTCCTTCCGCGCGCACCAACAGGGCGGCGGTAATCAGCCGTGTGGTGTCAAGTTCGCGCGCGTGGCTGGCCAGGGTGGTAATAAAGCGCGTGCGCGGCTCGGTGTTGGGCGTCTCGTTGGCCATGGACCACAAAATAATTGCGGCATGATTGCGCGATGTTCCGATTTCTTCGTCCAGTTGCTGCTCCGCTTTGACCAGCACTTTGGGGTTATCGAATTGCAACGCCCAATAGACCGGATTCTCTGACCACACCAGCAATCCCATGCGGTCGGCGGCGCGCAACATGGTCTCGTCATGCGGATAGTGCGCGAGGCGGACAAAGTTGCAGCCCATCTCTTTGGCCCAGCCCAGCAGCGTCTCCGCGTCCTTGTCGGTATTGGCGCGGCCGGTGCGGTAAGGCGCTTCGGCATGGATGGCGACGCCGCGCAGAAAGATTGGTTTGCCATTGAGAAGGATCTGGGTTCCGCGCGTCTCGACGGTGCGGAAGCCGATCAGGTCTTCAATTACATCCTGTCCCGCGCGCAGTTGGACCTTATAAAGCTTGGGTGAATCGGGAGACCAGCGCTCGAGGCCTTCGACTTTCATACGAAAGACAAACCGCCCAGCCTTGTCGGCTTCGGCCATCGTCTTCGCTTTTAACTCGGGAATTTCGATTTCTACGTTTGCGCCGGATTGCGCGCCTTCCACATGCACCCAGCCTTCGACGACATTGTTTTCGGTGCGGCTGAGATGCACATCGTACTGATCGATGAAAGCCTCGGGAACCTGGATGAGCGAGACCGTGCGCGTGAGCCCGCCATAGTTCCACCAATCGGTTTCCAGCGTGGGCACGCCGTCTTCGTGACGGGTATTATCGACGGCGGCCACCACGAAGTTTGCGCCCGCATGGACGGCTGCGGTAACGTCGCAGTTGAAGCTGGTGAATCCGCCCTCGTGCTCGCAGACCTTTTGCCCGTTGACCCAGAACCAGGAGCGATAGTTGGCCGCGCCCATATGGAGAAAGACGCGCGTGTGCTCTTTGGGCTGGTACGTGAAGTCGCGCTCATACCAGACTGGCCCTTCATAGAAGAAGCAGCGATTCGCGCTGTGTGTTCCAATCGGACGGCACCTTCAGCGTAGGCGCTTTGGCATAGTCGTACTCAGTGGGAAACGCGTC
>CAVZNE010000326.1:0-4744 GCA_963776445.1 Terriglobales bacterium | reverse complement strand
ACTAGCCGCTCCACGCGTGAGCCCCCGCATCGGCCGGGGGTTCACGCGCCTCTGGGATGAAGCGCTTTTCCAATCCTCGTGTAGAGCAACTGTTCGTTTCGGACGGTTCTTCACCCCCATGCCCGTGAATAAAGATCGGAAAAACACGGGGGGAATCTATCCAATAAATAAAAAAGCAGCTATAGAAACGGACTATCTGGGCAGCAGCAGGGAAGCGCCCTACCTCAGCCCCAGCCGCTTCAACATCACCCTGGGCAGCGCCGATCCGGATTGATGCAGAACCCATCCTGCAATCGCCGTCCACAACGCCGATCCCGCCACCAGCAGCACCAGGTCCGTCCAGCGGATTTGCCCCGGCAGATAATGGTGCGCCACGCCGCCCACCCACATGAAGATGCCCCAGACCGCCGCGCCGCTGGCGACCGCGGCCAGCAGGCAGCGCCCCAGTTCGGCAAAGTCCAGGCTGGCCAATGAGACCATGTGCCGCTGGTGCAGCAACACCGCCAGCGCAACCGTCTGCAGCGCGATCCCTATGTCCGAGGCCATCGCCAGCCCCATCGCTCCATATATGTGATAGAGCCCGCCATAAATGGGCAGCGAGATCAGCGTCACCGCTGTTCCTGCGGCCATGGGGATGAACGTATTTCCCGCGGCATAAAAGGCGCGCGCATAAATCGACTGCGCCGACCACAGAAAGATCGAGACGGAAAAGACGGCAAAGTAGAGGGCGCACTCCCGGGAATCGCTGGCCGAGAAGCGCCCGCCCAGAAACAGCAGTTCCACCAGCGGCACGGCCAGCGCCACCATGCCTGAAGCCACCAGCAAGCCCAGCGCCGCCACCCGCGAAACCGAGTCCGCCACTCCCACGGCGAATTCGTAGCGCCGCTCCTGCGTCCACAGGCTGGCAAAAAACGGCATCGAGGCCGCGCCCGCCGCCTGTGCCAGCACCGCCATGGGCGCCGTGAAAAGCTGCTTGGCATAGGTCATCAGCGAAACCGCTCCGCTGGTGGCCGAGGCAAAATGGGCGATGATCCAGCTATCGGCAGTCACCAGAGAAACGCCGACGATTAGCGGCAGCGACAAGCGCACCCACTCCCGCAGTCCCTCGTCGTACCAGTCCAGAATCGGCCGGTAGTGCACGCCAGCTCTCCTGGCGTACACGGCATTCAACAGAAATGGTCCGAAAAACGCTCCCGCCACCGTGCCAATGGCCAGCGACGAAACGCCCAGGGTATGCACCAGCAGCACGCCGCCCACAATGGTGCCCATGCCGTAGATCAGCGGCGCAACCGCCTGCACGCTGAACTGCTTGCGCACCAGCAGTACCGCGCCAAACACACCGCCGGCAAAAAAGAACAACTGCGCCGGCAGCAGAATCCGCGTCAAATGCACGCACAGCGCCGCTTTTTCCGCACTGAAGCCGTTGAACCACCAGTGGATGTACCAGGGAGCCGCAATCTCGGCCAGCACGATGGCCGCGCCCAGCACCAGGTACATGGTGGTCAGAATTACCGACAGAGACCGCTCGCCCTCCGCTTCGCGCCCGGTGTCGTGATAGCGGGTGAGGATGGAGACAAAGGTGATGGAAGCCGCGCCGCCCACCAGAAAATACGAGATCATGTCCGGCAGCACAAAAGCGCCGTTCAGCGCGTCCGCCTCCATGCCCCGGCCAAACAGCCACAGAATGTATTTGACCCGCACCAGCCCGATGATCCGCGACAGAAAAGTCGAGGCCATCAGCAGAATCGTCGCCGTGAAGGCGGTGTGCGCGTGCGATGGGCGCAGAATTCCCACGCCGCGTGTCCACCGCGACTGCGCTCCGGGTTGAGTTGGTTCCGTTCCTGCCACTGGAGTTGATTCTACCGGGGTTGCGTGCAGCCCGGTCGCGTATCCTTTTTGCAGGAGGGCGCAGCGTGAGAATTTCGTCCGGTTTTGGGCTTGTTTTGTTGGCTGGGGTGGGCGCTTCTGCCCAGACGATTCATGGCCGCGAGGGCATCACTCTGCCCAACCCGCCTCCAGTCGAGACTGTCCCCGTGGCCGACGACTACTCCGGCACAAAAGTCGCCGATGGCTATCGCTGGCTTGAGGACGCAAAAAGTTCCCAGACCCGCGCCTTCATCGATGCCCAGAACGCCTATACCGCCCGCTATCTCAAGCAGGCCCGCATCCGTCCCCAGGTGGTCGACGATCTCGACGCCCTGGAAAACGTCACCCGCGCTGGCGCACCCGTTGAGCGCTCCGGCAGCTACTTCTTCTCCAAGCGTCTGGCCGGCGAGCAGCAGGCCTCGATCTACGTCCGCCATGGCTGGACAGCCCCCCAGGAGACGAGTAAGGACGAGCGCCTCATCGATCCGGCCAAGCTGAGCCGCGACCCCAACACCTCGGTCGGCCTGATGGATGTGGCGCGGGACGGCTCGCTCGTGGCCTACGGCGTGCGCCAGGGCGGCGCGGATGAGACCAGCATCCACATCCTCAACGTTAAAACCGGCAAGACGCTGGAAGATGAGGTACCCTCCGGCCGCTACTCCTCGGTCACCTTCGCTCCCGATGGCGCCAGCCTCTACTACGCCCGCAATAACCAGCAGGGAACTCTGCTCTACCGGCACGTGCTGGGCGCGCGCCTCTCTTCCGATACTCTCCTGTTCGGCCGCGAATTCCGCGGCGAGTTGCTCACCGGCAGCGACCTGTTCTCCGCCGAGATCACTGACGACGGCCGCTATCTGGTGGTCGAAATCAATCGCGGCGTTCCTGCCCGCCGCGTCGATATTGTCTTCCGCGACCTGTCCAAACCTGACTCGCCGTTCGAAGTCCTGGTGTGGGGCCTCGACTCGCGCTTTGAAGCTATCTATGCCAAGGGCGGCTGGTTCGTAAAGACCGATTACAAATCCCCCAAGGGCCGCATCCTCCTGGCCGATCCCGGCATCCTCCCCGACGTATGGAAGACCATCGTGCCCGAAGGCGCGGATGTCATTGAAGACTTCTCCATCGTGGGTGGAAAAATCTACGTCAAGCGCCTCAAGGACGTGCAGTCGCAGACCGCCGTCTACACGCTGGAGGGCAAGGCGGCCGGCAGCATCAGCTATGAAGGCATCGGTTCCGCCTCCGGCCTCTATGGCCGCACCACCGACCGCTACGGCTACTTCAGCTTCCAGTCCTTCATTGTTCCGCCCACCATCTACCGGCTCGATACGGTCACCGGCAAGCGCGACGTCTTCTTCCAGCCCAAGGTCCCGTTCGATCCCACCCAATATGAGCTGAAGCAGGTCTTTTTCAAATCGAAAGACGGAACCCAGGTTCCCATGTTCATCGCCGGCCAAAAAGGCCTGAAGCAGGACGGCTCCCAGCGCCTGCTCATGACCGGTTACGGCGGCTTCAATGTGAGCGAAGCTCCGGCATGGAACCCGGCCTGGGCCTGGTGGCTCCAGCAGGGCGGCTGGTTCGCCCTGCCCAACCTGCGCGGCGGCGGCGAGTACGGCGAAACCTGGCACGAACAGGGCATGTTTGAGAAGAAGCAGAACGTCTTCGACGACTGGTTCGCGGCTGCCGAGTACCTCATCGCCAACAAATACACCGCGCCCCAGCACTTCGCCATCACCGGCCGCTCCAACGGCGGCCTGCTCATGGGCGCGGCCATCACCCAGCGGCCCGACCTGTTCGGCGCGGTCCTCTGTGGTTACCCGCTGCTGGACATGCTCCGCTACCAGAAGTTTCTGGTGGGCTCCTACTGGGTTACCGAATACGGCTCGGCCGAGAACCCCAAGCAGTTTCCCTACCTGCTCAGGTACTCGCCCTACCAGAACGTCAAAGCGGGCACGGCCTATCCCGCGGTCATGTTCTTCACAGGCGACAACGACACCCGCGTGGACCCGCTCCATGCGCGCAAAATGACGCCGCTCTTGCAATCGGCCTCCACCAGCGGCCGCCCCATCCTGCTCCACTACAGCCTCTCCGGCGGCCACTCCGCCGGGGTCAGCGTGGACCAGCAAATCCAGGACGATGCCGACCAGCTCACCTTCTTGTGGACTGAAACGGGACAGCCGGCTGGCCCCCGGTAGTTCCTGGAAATGCCCGGCGGGTACTCAAGAGTGAAGCCCTGCCGTAACCTCATGGCCCCGGTAATCCCTCCGATAAGCACAGTACGGAACTCATGCAGCATGCCCTTACGGGCCATCTCACCGGTTCTTGCCGCGTAATACCAGCGCGGAGGGGCCGGAAACGCCGCTTGCGGCCCTTTGCAGAATCGCAAAGCACACCGGCGAACGGCCATCCCCGTAGGAATCACGCTGCCGGTACCCCCGCTGCGCCGGAGTGAAGATGCCACAAGTAGAGCTGCAAATCAAAACGCGTAATTGCCACCCCGAAGCTATGCGGCTTGCTGCGCTCAGCTCCACCGGGATTCTCGACACGCCCCCGGAACCCAGCTACGACGCCATCACCCGGCTGTCCGCTGAGTATTTCCAGGCCGACATGGCTTTCCTCGCCTTTGCCGACGAGAGCCGCGTCTGGATCAAGTCCTACGCCGGTGAACCCGTCCGCGAACTGCCCCGCAAAAACTCCATCTTTGACATGGTCCTCGCGGAAGACGGCCCGGTGGTGGTTCCCGATGTTTCCCTGGATCCTGACCTTGCGGGCAGACTGCTGGTCCTGCGCCGGATCAACGCGGCCTCCTTTGCCAGCGTTCCGGTTCGTTCCTCCTGCGGAAAGATCCTCGGCGTCTTGACCATCGTCCGCCGCCAGCCCCGCC
>CAVZNE010000325.1:0-10074 GCA_963776445.1 Terriglobales bacterium | reverse complement strand
CTTTCCCAGGTCTCAAAAGCGAGACCTGGGGCACCCAGTTTTTTGTTCGCTAGACAGTAAAACAAGAACGATTGAGATTTGGAGTTTCGATGACCACGACTGGAGCCAAACCGGAAGGCGCAAAGGACGAGGCGGGTGCGGCGCAGGCTGTGCAGCAGATGTTCGACGCGATTGCGCCGCGCTACGACCTGCTGAACCATGTGCTTTCAGCCAACGTGGACCGGCTGTGGTGGTGGCGGACGGCGCGGCGGTTCCAGACGGTGCTGTCCAACCCCGACGCGGCGGTGCTCGACATTTGCTGCGGCACAGGCGACATGACCATGGCGCTTTTGAAGCGGCGGCCCAAGGGTGCCCGGCCCATTCTGGCGGCGGATTTTGCGCGCGGCATGCTGAGCCGAGGCGCGCGCAAGTTCGGCCGGCACGATGTCGCCGAGGGCGCGGCGTATGCGGTGCCGCTGGAAGCCGATGCGCTGCATTTGCCGCTCAAATCCGGGTCGCTGGACCTGATTGTTTCCGCCTTCGGGTTCAGGAATCTGGCCAACTACGAGGCCGGGCTGCGAGAGTTCAACCGGGTGCTGAAACCGGGCGGGCAGTTGGGCATCCTGGACTTCAGTGAGCCGGGCGGCCTGCTGGGCAAGGCCTACGCAGTGTATTTTCGGCGGGTTCTGCCGGCCATTGGGCGGGCGATCAGCGGCCCCATTGCCGGAGGCCAGGACGGGGCCTATAGTTACCTTCCTGCTTCGGTGGGCAACTTTCCGCCGCCCCAGGAGATGTTGCAGCTGATGCGGACCACAGGCTACGAGAAATGCGCATGGCAGCCCTACACGTTCGGCATTGCCGGGTTGTACACGGCGACGCGCGCGCCTGTAGCATAGGGATTCAATGACCTCCGACATCCCCAAAAACGCTTCCAGAATTGCCGGCTTCTCTGCGGAAAAGCGGAGCGTGGCGCTGCACTCGATGCTGGCTGCGGCGGCCATGACGGTGCTGAAGCTGGTGGCGGGACTCATGTCCGGCTCGCTGGGCGTGCTGTCGGACGCGGCCCACTCCGGGCTGGACCTGGTGGGCGCGGCTCTGACGCTTTTTTCCGTTCAAGTCAGCGACAAGCCGGCCGACGAAGACCACACCTACGGGCACGGCAAGGTGGAGAATCTCTCCTCGTTCGGCGAAGTGATTCTGATGGCCGTGTCCAGCGGCTGGATCATCTGGGAAGCCATTCAGCGGACGCTGTACCACTCGGTGGAACTGCACCACTCGGTGTGGCCGGTGCTGGTGGTGTTGACCTCGATCGGAGTGGACTTTTGGCGGTCGCGGCAACTGCAGCGGGTGGCCGACAAGACTGGTTCCTCCGCGCTGGCCACCGATGCCTTCCACTTCGCCAGCGACATCTGGTCATCCGCAGCCGTGCTGGCCGGATTGGCAGCCAGTTGGATTGGGATGCAGTTCGGAATTCCCGTGCTGCGCTATGCCGATCCCCTGGCAGCCGTTGTGGTTTCGCTGCTGATTCTGAAGATGACGCTGCGCCTGGGCCACGAAGCGGTGGCGGTGCTGCTGGACGAAATCCCCGTGGAAACGCGGCGGCGGATTGTGCGCGAAGCGGAGCAGGTGCCGGGAGTTCTGGCCGTGGAGCAGGCGCGCGTGCGGCGGGCGGGCGCCAACTACTTTGTCGACCTGACGCTGGCTTTGCCGCGGCGCTATACCTTTGAGCACACCGGAGAGTTGGTGCAGGCGGCCACCGATGCCGTGCATCGCGCGCTTCCCGATGCCGACGTGGTCATCCACACCGTGCCGCGCCAGGCCAGGGCAGAGAGCATCTTCGACAGGGTGCGGGCGGTGGCGGCGCGCAACAATGTGAGCGTGCACGAGCTCAGCGTACAGTCGCATCGAGGGCGGCTGCGGGTCGAGCTGCATGTGGAGCTGGACGAGACTTTGTCCCTGATGGAAGCGCACAATTTCGTGAGCGCGATGGAGGCGGAGATTCTGCGCGAGACGCCGGAGATTGACGCCGTGCTGTCGCACATCGAGAGCGAACCGGCAACCATTGAACAACCGGACGAGGTCGATGCGGAAGACCGCAAAATCGAGTCCGCCGTGCAGAACGCGGCGCGGCTATTTCCGGAAATTGTGGACGTGCATGAGATCAAAGTGGGACGCAACGGGGAGCACATCCACGTCTCCTGCCATTGCACTTTGCCCGACGACCTGACCATGCAGAAGGTTCACTTGGTGATTACCGGTCTGGAAGACCGCTTCAGGCTGGAGTGCCCGGAGGTCTACCGGATGACGATTCACCCCGAACCGGCGACGGACAACCTGCGCTAGGACTGGAATCAGCTAGCGTGAGGCAACTTTCTTTTGCAGGGCGCTTTGCACAATGTAAGAGGAGCGCGTGAGCCCCTGAGCGCGGGCGCGCCGGTCAATCTCCGCAATCTGGCTTTGGCGGGCGGTGATGTTGATACGAACCGTTTTTTCCGGCTCTCGGAGTTCAACCAGAAAAGCCACAGCACCCTTCATGGCCGGATCGCTGCGCAGGTCGTCGAGAGTGGAGGGCTTGGGAATTGCCTCACCGTCTGCGCGCATTCCGGCAACATGCAGGGCCAGAGCTTCAGCCGCCATGCTGCGCGCCTCTTCCAGAGTGGAACCGGCGGTGATGCAGCCGGGAAAGTCGGGAAAGCTGACGCCGTAGTCCGAATTCTTGTCCTTATGCAGATAGGCGATGAATTCCATAGTCTCTCCGTTACTGGAGCTTGAGGCCAGCTTGTTTCTCGATGCTTTTGAGCGTTCCGGCAGGAACATCCTTCTTTGGGGAAGGCACCGTAACCCGGCCGGGCTTGACGGGATGCTTGAATTGCTTGTGGCTGCCGGCTTGCGCCACCTGGAACCAGCCGTCCTGCTGGAGCCTGCGGATGATTTCCCGGCTGTTCATCGCGGCGCACCCTTCCGCCTCAAGAATACACATTTCGTATACACTCATCAATATTCGGAAGTGCTTCCGAAAGGAAAGCCAATGCGATCACAAAGCGAAGGGGCGAGCAGTACTCTGGCTGAAGGGGAGCCGCAGCCATGAAGACCCATCCGGTCATGAATTTCATCCAGGTGGCGTTGATGCTGATGCTGCTGGTAGCAGTGGCGCTGGTGGCGGCCATCGTGACCATGCACTTTGCCATTCACGGGGCAGAGGTGCAGGTGCCCGCTTTGAAGGGCATGACGGTGGCAGATGCGCGCAGCCAGACCTCCGGCCTGGGCCTGAACCTGAACGTGGACAATCGCTACTACTCCGCCGACGTAGCCGCGGGACACATTCTGACGCAGTCTCCCGCAGCGGGAACAGTGGTGCGCCGGGAGTGGAAGGTGCGCGTGGCCGAAAGCCTGGGACCGCAGAAGATGGACGTTCCGGACACTGTGGGGACCGCCGAACGGGTGGCGGCGCTGGCTTTGCGGCGCGTGGGCCTGGAAGTGGGCGCGACGGCGCGGCTGCCTTATGGCAAGGCGGAGGAGGGAACGGTGCTGGCGCAGGACCCGCCGGCCCACGCCCAGGGCATTGAACGGCCGGGCATCAACCTGCTGGTGGCCGCAGCCGGAGACGACGCTCCCGACGGATTTGTCATGCCGGACCTGACCGGTTTGCCGGTGGTGACCGCGCAGGCGGAGCTGACCAAGGTAGGCCTCAAGGCGGCTGCGCCCAGCTTTGTGGATGTGCATGTGGCCCCGGTGGGCAGCGGAGACGCACCGCCGAAGCCGCCGGTGAAGCCGGGTTCCGTGACGGCCCAGCAGCCGGCGGCCGGTTCGCGTGTGGAGCAAAGCGCGCTGATCAAGCTGACAGTGGCGAAGTAAGCGAGTCAGCAAGTCAGCGAAAGACGAGGAGACGCGGCGCGATGGGTTTGAGCGAAGATCTGGAACGGGTGGCTTTGCAGGAGCGCGAATTGCGGCTTCCGCGTCTGGACGCGGCGACGGCCTGGAACCTGGGCGTGTGCCTGCGGAGAATGGCGGAAGAGCGCGGCCTGGCCGTGGTGATCGACGTGCGGCGCTTTGGGCAGCCGCTGTTTTATGCGGCCATGGAGGGCACCACTCCAGATAATGTGGAGTGGGTGCGGCGCAAAAGCAACGTGGTGGCGCGCTTCCTGCGCAGCTCCTATTCCGTGGGATTGAGCCTGAAACAGAAGGGCACAACGCTGGAGACCAATGGCCTGGCGACGGCCGATTATGCCTCGCACGGCGGCTCGTTTCCGCTGCATGTGACAGGGGCGGGCGTGGTGGGCTCGGTAACCGTCTCCGGTCTGCCGCAGCGCAGCGACCACGAACTGGTGGTGGAAGCGCTGTGCGGCCTGCTGGAGCGGGACTATGCGGAATTGCGGCTGGCTGCGGAGTAGTCAGTTGGTCAGCGAGTCAGCGCAGGCACGGGCATTTGTGCCAGCCCACCCTAACCGCAAAAACAAAAGCGCGGTGAGGATGGGGCGCCCGGAGATTTTCGCGCTGCATTGCGAGAGGCTCCACTCGGAACGGCAATATTCTATTTATCAATCACTTACAGCTTCTCGTTGATCCATAACTTCTTGTGGATTTCGTCTTGATTCCGCCTCATCGTCCTCCGGCTTTGCCAGCCCGCAGGGTATGAAACTGGGTGCCCCACCCATCGCGGCTTTTCGAGGAAAAAAGCGATGGGTGGGAAAGCAACACTCTGCAAACGTCCTTGTTTTGTTGAACTTGCCTTCTTGTTTCGTATCAGGCTGTCTTCTCAATCACAGCCACAAAGAACCCGTCGGTGTTGAAGACGCCGGGCAATAGACGCAGTGCCCCCTGAGGCGTGACGCAGCGAGACAGACGCTCCGCGCCGGAGGGGGTCAGGATTCCTTCGGCCAACAATGCCTCGATGAGGGCCCCGAGCGGGAGCTGGCGGGCCTGGGGCGATTCCGCCAGAACCGCGGCGATGACCTGCTCGTTCTCTTCCGGCTCCAGCGAGCAGGTGGAGTAGACGACGCGGCCGCCGGGTCGAAGGGCGCGCAGTGCGGCGACCAGAATGGCGCGCTGGCGTTCGGCCTGACGGGTGAACTCTTCCGGGCGCAGGCGGTGGCGAATCTCCGGGTTGCGGCCCAGTGTTCCGGTGCCGCTGCACGGCACGTCGGCCAGGGCGAGGTCAAAAGCTGCGTTCTGGACCAGGGCGGCTGCATCGGCCAGCCGGCACTCGATCTGAGCGGAGTGGGCGGAGAGCCGCTTGGCCATCTGCTCCAGCCGGGTGGAACTGGACTCGCAGGCCAGGATGCGGGCCTGTGGGTTGCGCTCGGCCAGGATGAGGGTCTTGCCGCCGGGAGCGGCGCAGCAATCGAGAATGACCGCCCCTTGCCCCGCGATCTCGGCCACCAGTTGCGACCCTTCGTCCTGCAAACGGACGCGGCCTTCAAGGAAAGCGGGCGCGGCGGTCACGTCGCCGGAAATGACGGCGCGGGCAGGGGTAAGCAGGTCGCCGGGCTCAAGATAAACACCGGCTTTGGTCAGTTCGGCTTCGACAGCAGGACTTTCGATGCGCACCGTCAGGACCGGCTGAACCTGGCCGTGGCGGCAGATGGCGCGGGCCGCCTCCAAGCCAAAGAAGCTGACCCAGCGCTCGACCATCCAGGCGGGATGAGCCTGGGCGAGGGCGAGATCCGCGGCGGTCTCGTCGGAAGCTGGGACGCGCGGGGCCACGGCCAGCTTGCGCAGGACGGCGTTGACCATGCCGGACGCGAAGCGCTGGCCGGCCTTCTTGGCCAGTTCCACGCTTTCGTCGATGGCGGCGCGGGCCGGGATGCGGTCCATGTGGAGCAACTGGAATGCGCCCAGGCGCAGGACGATGCGAACCTCCGGATCGAGCTTGGCGTTGGGATGCTTGAGAAATGCCTGGATCTGGCGGTCGAGACTGATCTGCCAGCGGATGACGCCCAGAACCAAGGCCGTGGCCAGGTTGCGGTCGGGCGCGGAAAGCGCGTTGACCACCCTGCCGCGCAGCAGATCGTCGGAGTGGGAGTGGCCGCGCTCGACGGCCATGAGGATGCCGAAAGCTGCCTTGCGTGCTGCGGAAACGGCGGCCATCAGCCCAACCGCGCGCCGCTCAAGAGCGGCGTTCCACGCAGAAAATCCGCGGCCGGAAGGCGTTTTTTGCCTTCCAGCTGAACTTCGAGCAGTTCGATCCAGCTGCTGTTGGCGCAGGCGACGAGAAAACGGTGATTCTCAATGCGAATCTGGCCCGGTTGGGCGGGGCCAGACTCGGCGGGGCCAGACTCCTCGGCAACTTTCATGCGATGAACGATCAGTTTTTTCCCTTCGAGGGTGGTGAAAGCGCCGGGCCAGGGCTGAAAGCCGCGCCAGCGATGGCTGAGTTCGGCGGCGGTGCGGGCGGCAAAGTCCATCAGGCCGTCTTCGCGGCGGAGAATCGGAGCCAGCGTGGCCAGAGCGTGATCCTGGGGCCGGGGTTGAACGGTTCCATTCTGCAAACCGGCCAGGGTTTCCACCACCAGCGGCGCGCCCGCTTGGGCAAGCACTTCAAACAGGTCTACGGCGGTTTGGTCGGGGGCGATGGCGACGGTCTGCTGCAGCAGAATGGGACCGGTGTCGAGGCCTTCTTCCAGCAACATGGTGGTATTGCCGGTGACGGCGTCGCCCATGGCCACGGCCCACTGGATGGGCGCCGCACCACGGTACTTCGGCAGAAGCGATCCGTGCAGGTTGATGCAGCCCAGGCGCGGCAAGGCCAGCATCCACTCGGGAATGATGCGCCCGTAGGCCACAACAACGATGGCGTCGGGAGCGATTGCCTCCAACTGGGCGCGAAACTCGGCGTTGTTGCGAATCTTTTCCGGCTGCGTCACCGGCAGTCCAGCGGCCAGGGCCGATTGCTTGACCGGCGGAGCGGTGAGTTCCTGTTTGCGGCCCACGGGGCGGTCCGGCTGAGAGACAACCAGCGCAACTTCGTGACCCGCCGCCAGCAAGGCTTCCAGCGTGGGAACAGCGAACTGCGGAGTGCCACAGAAAACGAGCTTTGCGGGTTTCGGCCCCCTCGTCATCGTAAGGTCTACCACTCGCCCGCACGCTGCAACTTGCGAATCTTGCGCTGCACCAGGTCGCGCTTCAGGGCGCTCATGCGGAAGATGAACAGCATGCCGTCCAGGTGGTCGATCTCATGCTGGAAGCAGCGGGCGAGCAGATCGACGCCGTCCATCTCAAACCACTTGCCGTCCAGATCCTGGGCGCGGATGCGCACTTTGGCCGCGCGCACCACCTTCTCCATGATGTCGGGGAAGCTGAGGCAGCCTTCGGTCTCATAGAGCTTGCCGTCGCGGAAGATGATTTCGGGGTTGACGATGACCATCTTCTGCTCCGGGTTCTTGCCGCCGCTGATGTCGATGACCGCGAGGCGCTTGGCAATGCCCACCTGCTGCGCGGCCAGTCCAGCGCCCTCGTTGGCGTACATGGTCTCAAACATGTCTGCGGCCAGCTGGCGCAGCTCGGCGTTGAACTCGGTGACAGGCTCGCCGGGCTGCTGGAGCACCGGTTCCGGATATTTCACAATCTTCAAAATCATCTCTTTTTCTAAAATCTCCGTATCTGTTCGATGTATCCGAGAAAATTCCGCTTCATTTCCAGTGCGGAGTCGCCTCCAAATTTTTGCTGGGCCAGGCCGGCAACGGCAAGGGCCACCATGGCCTCGGCAACCACGCCGGCGGCAGGCACAACACAAATATCCGACCGCTCGTAGCTGGCGCTGGTGGCCTCGCGAGTGTCGAAACGAACCGACTCCAGGGGGCGGCGCAGCGTGGAAATGGGCTTGAGGTAACCGCGCACCACAATGTCTTCGCCGTTGGAAACGCCGCCCTCAATGCCGCCCGCGTTGTTCTGGTCGCGGGTAAAGCGGGTGGGTTTGCCGGTGTCTTCCGCGGCGTAATGAATGGGGTCGTGAACCTGGGAGCCGAACGATTCTGCGCCAACCACGCCGCGGCCGATTTCGACCGCCTTGACCGCCTGAATGCTCATCACCGACCAGGCCAGCAGGCCGTCGAGCCGCTCGTCCCAGTTGGCATAGGTTCCCAGACCGGCGGGAACGCCGTGCACCACCACCTCAAAGACGCCGCCGACGGTGTCGCCGGTGCGGGAGGCTTCTTCAACCTGTTCCTTCATGCGGGCTTCGGCTTCGGGATCGACGCAGCCGAGGACAACTTCGTCTTTCGCAGCGAGGGCGGCAATCTCGTCCCAGGCAGCGGCGCGGCCCAGTTCGGCTTTGCCCACGCGGATGACGTGGCTGGCCACTTCGATGCCCAGTTCCTTGAGCAGCAACTTGGCAAAAGCGCCGGCGGCAACGCGGGAGGTGGACTCGCGAGCCGAGGCGCGTTCCAGCACGTAGCGGGCGTCAGGAAAGTTGTACTTGAGTGCGCCGGAGAGGTCCGCATGGCCGGGACGCGGCGAGGCGACGGCCTGGTGCAGGGCCGGGTCGCCGGCTTCCACCGGCAGCTTGCTCTCCCAGTTCTTCCAGTCGCGGTTCACCAGCTCAATGGCGACGGGGGTGCCGATGGTCTTGCCATGGCGCACACCGGAGAGAACGTGGGCCTTGTCGGTTTCGATTTTCATGCGGCCGCCGCGGCCGTAACCCTGCTGACGACGCCACAGTTCGCGGTTCACAAAGTCGAGATCGACGGGCACGCCGGCCGGCAAGCCGGAAACCAGCGCGATGAGAGCCTCTCCATGGGACTCGCCAGCGGTTGAGAAACGAATCATATTGTCTTGATTGTAACGGGAAAGCAGAGATCAGGGGTCAGAGATCAGAGATCAGGGGATGGAGTAGCCCCTCCGCCTGCTTGATCCGGTCTATGCGCGGTTCCCTGTTCCCTGTTCCCTATTCCCTGCTCTGCCGCCTCTCGCATACGATAGAGCGCATGGCCTACTTCCTCTTCAAGACTGAGCCCGATGTGTACTCCTTTGACGATTTCCTGCGCGACCGGGAGACGGTTTGGGACAACGTGACCAACCCCACTGCCGTGAAGTATTTACGCGAGATGAAGGCGGGGACAAAGTGGATTTTTTACCACACTGGCGATGCGCGCACCGCGGTGGGCACTGGAACCGTGGTGAGCGTGGACCCGACGGATCCCAAGGTTCCCATCGTCAAGGTGAAGGTGGGCAAACGGCTCAAGCAGCCAAAGACGCTGGCCGCCATCAAGGCCGAGCCGCTGTTTGCCCAGTCGCCGCTGGTGATTATCGGACGGCTCTCGGTGGTGCCGCTAACGCTGGAGCAGTGGGAGTGGTTTCTGAAGGACAAGGACTAGGGAATAGAAACAACCTGCTTGCCGGCTTACATCCAGATTCGGATCATGGTAAGATTTCCTTGTTTCCTTGAATGAGGCGAATCATGCTGGCCAAAATGACCGTCAAAAATCAGCTCACGCTTCCCAAGGCGGTGGTCGCTCGCTTCGGTGGAGTGGAATACTTCGACGTCAGCACGGATGGGACGTCGATCACCCTGCGCCCGCTGCAACGCAGCCGCCTGGAAGAAGTACGCGATAAACTCGCCGGGCTTGGCATCACGGAGCAGGATATTACCGACGCAATTGCCTGGGCGCGCAACAGCCAGTGAGTGCAGCCGCCAAAGCAAGAGTCGTTTTTGACACGAATGCCGTCCTCTCCGCACTCCTGTTTACCCATGGCCGGTTGAGCTGGCTGGTTGGACCTTGGGAAGCCGGAAATTGCGTGCCGCTCATCTCACGTGCAACAGCAACGGAGCTGACGAGAATTCTCGCGTACCCGAAGTTTCGCCTTTCCATCGGCGAACAGTTGGAAACCTTGGGTAGCTATCTTCCTTTTTGCGAGACGATTGAGCCTGCGAAGAAATGCCCGGCGAAGTGCCGAGACCCGAAAGACCAACCGTTCCTCGATCTGGCCGAGAGCGGCAAAGCCGATCTGCTGGTGACAGGCGACCAGGACCTGCTGGCGCTGGCTGGACAAACGGCGTTTCTTATCGAAACGCCGGAAGCCTATCGGCGAAGAATCCTCGGCATCGAAGAGCAGCCATAACGCGATCGAGAGCATCGCACCCAGCCGCTCTTCTGTTCA
>CAVZNE010000324.1:0-4079 GCA_963776445.1 Terriglobales bacterium | reverse complement strand
AATCTGTAGGGAAGCCGGGCTGTCTCTCCGCCTGTTCCCTTCCCGTGAATTCATTTCAGTTTTTCTGAGGAGCGGACGCACCCATGCCCGAAGCAATCAAGCCCATCGAAGCACATGAACATCAACGTGGAAGCCCTGAAGACACTGGTGCGCACGGTGCCGGATTTCCCCAAGCCGGGAATTCTGTTCTACGACATCACCACCCTGCTCAAGGACAAGACCGGCTTTGCGCAGATGATCGACGCGCTGGCGGCGCACTATATCGACCAGAAGATCGACCTGGTGCTGGGCATCGAGGCGCGCGGCTTCATCTTTGGACCGGCCCTGGCCTACCGGCTGAATGCCGGGTTTGTGCCGGTGCGCAAGCCGCGCAAGCTGCCTGCTCCGGTGGCGAGAGTGACCTACGACCTGGAGTACGGGTCGGACACGCTGGAAATTCACCTGGACGCGATTCAGCCCGGACAGCGCGTGGTGCTGGTGGACGATCTGCTGGCCACCGGCGGCACCATGGAGGCAACCGTGAAGCTGGTCAAGCAGTTGGGCGGCGAGATTGCCGGATTGGCCTTCGCCGTGGAACTGGACTTCCTGAAGGGCCGCGCAGCGGTTCCCGGAGTACGACGTCTTCAGCCTGCTGCACTACGACGAGTAAAGAGACTACGCCCGTCTCAAGCTGCGGGAAGCGCCCCTACAACACTTCCCGCGGCTCCTCTTCCGTCTCCCCCGTCACGGCCGCGGCTTCCTCCTGGAAGGTCTGCGCGTCGGCAAAACGGTATCCCACATACACATCGGTCAGCAGGTACACGGGATTGGCGGGATCGTCCTCGATCTTCTTGCGCAACTGGCGAACAAAGGTGCGCAGGTACTCCACCTCTTCGCGGCAGTCGGCTCCCCAGACGGCCGTCAGCAGCCGGGCGTAGGTCACCACGCGGCCGGCGCGGCTCATCAGGCAGTGGAGAATATCGAATTCCTTGCGGGTCAAGTGCACCGGCTCTCCGCGCTTGAGGACCAGGCGCTTGACCGGCTCCAGGCGGATTTCTCCAATCTCGATGGGCGCGTCTTCGGCCCGCGCCGGAGCCCGGACGCGGCGGACCGCCGCGCGCAGCCGCGCGATCAGCTCGCGGGTGCTGAAGGGCTTGGTGACGTAGTCGTCCGCGCCCAGTTCCAGCGCCTCCACCTTCTCCTCTTCAGCATCGCGCACGGTGAGCATGATGACCGGCAGGCGAGGCGCGAAGGCGCGGATGCGGCGCAGCGTCTCAACGCCGCCAATGCCCGGCATATTCACATCGAGCAGAACCACATCGATGGGCCCGGAGCGCAGCAACTGCAGCGCCTCCTCGCCGCGCGAGGCCTCGACAACCTGAAAACCTAGCTCCACGAGCGGTGGGCGCAGCGCCCTGCGAATGGCTGATTCGTCGTCGACCAGAAGAATGCGAATTGCAGGCTGGCTCATCATCAACTCCTGTTTTGCGGCGTTGCCGGAATGGCCGCAAAAAATGTGGTTCCCTCGACTTCATCGCTGGTGACCCAGACATAGCCGCCGTGAATCACGGCGACGCGCTTGGCCACCGAAAGGCCGATTCCGGTGCCGGCGGTGCGGTTGGAGTGGGTAGAAGAACGATAGTAGCGGTTGAAGATGCGCTCCCGGTCGGCGATGGGAATCACCGGGCCGTAGCTGTGGACGGAGAAGATCACCTCGCCGTTGGCGTGGACCGCGCGGATGGTGATGGCGGTGCCGTAGATGGAGTATTTGCAGGCGTTGTCGATGTACTGCGTCAGCAGCATGACCATCAACTGGCGATCGCAATTCACAACCAGGCTGTCGTCCTTGATATCAATGACGACCTTCATGCTGGCCAGGCGATCGCGCAGGCTGGCCACGACCTCTTCAATCAGCGCCGCCACGCCCACCGGAGTGGCCTGGATCTTGACCTCGCCCACATCGAGGCGGGCGGTGGTCAGCAGTCGGGTGGTCAGGTCGTTCAGCAGGCTGGTCTGCTCGTCGATCAGCGCCACCAGCTCGGCCTGCGCCGGAGAAAGCTTGCCCATCTCGCCCAGCCCGGTGCTGGCCGCGCGGATGGCTGTCAACGGCGTTTTATAGGCGTGCGCCAAGCTATCCAGAACCGTCGCGCGCAACTGCTCGGTGCGGCGTTCGGTCTCAATGCGGCTCTCGTTGGCGAAGGCCCGGTAGCGGTCGAAGGTAATCGCAATCAGCGACGCGATGGCGTTGTTGGTCAGGGGACTGGTGTCTCCGCGCACCACCAGCGCGCCCACCGGCACCGTGCCCAGGCGCACCACGCGCCGCCCCACACCATTGACCGCATCGTCGTCCGAAGTCTCGAAATAGTAGACGTTCTGGGCCAGTTCCTGCGGGTCTACATTCCAGATCCCGGCCTGATAGCACTGGTGCAGGTCGGCGTCGAAGACCACCACGGCCTGCAGGGCGAAGGTCTCATGCACCAGCTCGGCCAACTGCGGTCCCGGCTCCAGGTGCAGATTCATCTGCAGCGTGCGGCGGGTGAACTCGTAAAGGTCGTGCATTTGGTCGCCCCAGGATTCGGCTTCCCGGGCATGTTCCGTCACCCGCGCAGACAGACGGCTCACCAGCAGCGCCACCAGCACAAAAGCGATCAGCGCAACAATATTGGCCGGGGCTTCTGCCGGGCTAAGCTGGATCCGCAGCGAAGTGAAGTAGGCATGAACCAGAACCGCCGAGAACGACACCACCACCGCCTGCCAGAATCCGCATAGCAGCGCGGTAGGGACGACAACCAGCAGATAAAGCAGCAGAACCACAGGAAGCAGCCACCCCGACCAGTGGGCGAGGGCCGCGGACAGAATGATAATCACTGTGCCCAGCGCACATTCCAGGGCGAACAGGAGCACGCGCAACCCGGAGCCTTGCGAGCTTTGGACGCCCAAGGCGGCGCGAACAGGGTTGTAACTTCCTAACATCCAGCCACCCTCCTTTTCATCCCATTGAAACTGCGCGAGCCTGTCGATAGAACGGGAAGAACGGTGAAACCAACGAACGGTCCGACGAAGTCAAATTCCAGTCTGCGCTGCAAAATCTTCGTGCCGAAGCCGCAGCAATTTGGAAATATACGCCCACGGCGCGGCATGACTGGGGATGAAAATCGTATGTGGATTTTAGCATCCTCGTCCATTTCGTTCCTCGGCCTGGCGCGCATCCGCGCGGATCAAACCGCTCTTAACGTGTTATTTTCATTGCCTTTGCGCGAAGCAAATCAAGAACAGCCAGACGGCGTGGAGAAATACTTTCCCGATCCTCATTCGTTCCTTATGCGTTCTTCATCGTTTCCTTATGAATTCTTTGCGTTACTAGCATTAATCCGAAGCGACCGGACCACCTCAGGGGAAGCGCTCACCACAGGCCAATCCTGAACCTGAATATCGACGCGGGCACTGATCCGCGCGACACTGAAGGGCGGCTGGCGCAGATTGCACTCTGCAGGGTGCTGCCTATTGCCTCCATTTTGGCTGAATTCATTTCGACTTATACGACAACCATTTCTTACTGGGAGGAACAGTACCGATGAGCCTGAATCCGAATCGCATACTGCAAACAGTGGCCGGAACCGCGATGGCCTTCGCCTTGATGGCCGGCGCGCAAACGCCTGCTACGCCCGCACCTGCTCCTGCGGCAACTCCAGCACCTGCCGCAGCCCCTGCCGCCGATGCGCCCGCCCCGCTCTCCACCTTCGTTCTCACGGGTCCGCTGCAGTGGCTTCCCCCCGCTATATTCGATGCCGGTCCGTTCGGCAAGCTCTCTGTCAACGCCATCGTGACCGGTTTCGCGCAGTTCCAGAACAATCCAGTTCCCGGAGACGACACCAAGCAGGCCACTCTCAGCAACGGCGAAGTCTTCATTCAGAAGGCAGACGGAAAGGTTCAGTACTACATCCAGGCAGGTGTTTACACCATGCCGACTCTCGGAAACTCGTTCCTTTCAGCCGAGAAGACGGTGTCCAACTTCTACGGGCCTGTTCCGGTCGCCTACCTGAAATTGCCGATGGGAAAGAGCACGCAGTTCCTGATCGGTTCTCTGCCCACCTTGATGG
>CAVZNE010000323.1:0-5218 GCA_963776445.1 Terriglobales bacterium | reverse complement strand
CACTCTATTCCGCGCTGGCAACGACCTATGGCAACCCCCAAATGCAGCTTTCAGGCTACGCCAATGAGGGCGGGCTTGGTCCGATCGGATCGATTAGCCATGAAATCAACTTCTCGGTCAACACGACCTGGATTCACGGCAAGCATCTGTTCCGTTGGGGCTTCGAGGAGCAGATTCCGCAGTTGAATCAGGGTACTCCGGGTGCAAGGGGCGGCGCTGATTATTTCCAATTCTCTCAGGGCGACACGGGCAATCCGAATACAGCGCTCACGGGTAACAGCCTTGCGAGTGCACTGATGGGAATTCCCGACACCGCTGATTTGCAATCGTTAAACAATGGATCACGGGTAGTCGCTCCTTCGGCCTATATCCAGGACACGTGGAAGGCTACGCCCAAGCTCACCCTCAACGCCGGTTTGCGCTGGGACGGCGAGTCCTCGCCGCACCTCTTATTCGGAACGCAAGCCGCGATGATGGACCCCAACACCGGAAACTGGCTCATCTCCGGCGGCAAGATGCCACCAGCGTGCAATGCTGCGGGAGGTGTGTATTCGCCGTGCATTCCAGCAGGCAATGCGATCGATGCGGCCCATGTAGTCGTGGATCCCAACCCGAATCTCGGACCTGATCCCGTCTATACGGATTTTGGCCCCAGGTTCGGCTTCGCATATCAGGTCCAGCCCAGCGTCGTTGTAAGCGGCGGCTACGGGATGATCTACGACAACGTGACGGGCGGCATCCAGACGATCCGCGACCGTCTTTTCTCCTGGCCCTACAACAGTAGTCAGGACCCAGTCTTCAATACTCTGGGACAGCCGATTCAGACCATGTCGACGATCGTTCCCAACCTGGGCACGATCAATTCACTTCCCTCGTCTGCCACGCCGTTTTCTGGACTTGGATGGTACTACGATCCGCACTTGAAGAATCACTACTCGCACCAATGGAACGTTGAAGTCCAGAAAGAGTTGACTTCGAGCCTGGTGGCATCGATTTCGTATGTCGGCAGCATTGATCGGCATCTGCCGGTCACTGGCCACGCCAACAACTCGCCCGAGCCTGGCGGCGCGGGACTCGATCGTCCGTTCCCCTGGGCCTCAACGGCGCTGGAGGCGACTTCTCGCGGAACGTCCAGCTTCAACGCCATGGAGGCAAGGGTCGACAAGCACCTCGCCCGAGGGATCGCCTTCGGAACCGGACTCACCTGGTCCAAGGCAATGGACAACGGCGCCGGTGGTTTGTATGGTGCCGAGAGTGGCCCTCAAGGCGCCGCGGATTTCCAGATCTACAATGACATCAACGCCAACCGAGGAGAGTCTGCCAACAGCCTGAAGTACATCTACTACGCCTGGGGGATTGCGGAGTTGCCCTTCGGTAAGGGGAAGCAATTCCTCACCAGCGGGGTTGGCTCGTGGATCCTTGGCGGCTGGCAGTTCAACACCAATATCTCCGCGCACTCGGGAGGTCCACTCGGTATGAATTCCACCAACGGCGACAACGCGAACATCGGGGATACGCTGTGGTTCTTCGGGGAGTTCCGAGCGAATCAGTCGGGAAGCGCCAAGGTCTCCCACCCAACCAAGAGCAAGTGGTTCAATCCGTCGGTCTTTTCCTCTCCGTCGGGCACGTATGGAAACTGCGGGCGCGTCTCGGCATTTGGCCCGGCGTTCGACCAAATCGACTTCTCTCTGATGAAGGGCTTCAGAATCGGCGAACGAGTCAACATCCAGTTCCGTCCTGAGTTCTTCAACGCCTTCAACATCCAGAACTACGGGATTCCCAATACCGGAATTGGCCCCGCTATGGGTACCATCACCGGTCTGGCAAACGGGGCGTTCCCACGGCAGATTCAGTTGAGCGTAAAGGGAACCTTCTGATCTCGCGAACTGGAGAAAACTCGTCTGAGGAATGTTAACCAACTCTGCGGTGGCACAGTGCATTCTGTGCCACCGCAGAATTGTTATGCCTGGTTGATATTTGGATATCTGGAAGTTGCCCGTGTCTTTCCTGGGCCATCGTTCCATGCAGCTTAGAAGCCCCGAGCACTACCATGCCGTATGACAATGTCTATCTCTCGTTCATCAAGGAATTCCATATCGGAGAACACCTCAAGGTGCAATTCAGGCCTGAATTCTTCACCGTGTTCAACATTCAAAACTATGGCATTCCTGGAACCACTTACGGGATGGTGGCTTCGGCATAATTGGCTCTCTCGCCCCCGGTGCAACTCCAAGGCAGATTCAGTTCAGCCTCAGGACCACTTTCTAGTAGCTTCACCATCTACGCTTGAGCGCCCAGGTCTTATAGCAAATTCAGAGTCGCTTCAAGGGGAATAGATGTACCCAAGAGCCTATTTCCACAAGACAAAGGCATCCTGCACCCACTCTGTGACTGCGTGTGAACTCTGAATTTGCTCTGAACACGGGACCTGGTGCACTTCATCATCTCAATCTTGGGTTCAACGGGATCTGACCCGACTCACCATCAGGGGAAATCGACTTGACGCGTTTCTTGGAACGATGCTTTCTGTCCGTGGAGGCGCGAACAATAAGCTGAGGCTGAACGATCACTGTTTTGCCGCGTTGGGGGGTCTTGGATTCCATGAGCGACAAGGCCAACCGAGCGGCACGGTGCCCGATCTGCTCAGTTTGTTGATCGATGGTCGACAGTGGGATGCGGAGTTCTGAATCGTAATAAAGGTTTCCCGAGCCTACCACGGCGATATCCTCTGGAACTCGCAGCCCGGCATCGAGAATGGCATGAATGGCCCCAATGGCCATGGGATCGTTGTAGGAGAATACTCCGTCCGGCCTGCGGCCCAGACTAAGCAGTTTCTTCATCAGAGTCGCGCCACTCTCGCTGCTGTGAACATCGACCATTCCCTGTGCGGATACATATTCGGGAGAATACTTCATCTGGGCGTTTGCAAGTGCTTTCTGGTATCCCTTCATGCGCCCGGTGCCCGGACTCGTCTCTGGTCCTCGAAGATGAGCAATCCGTTTGCACCCCTGCTCGATCAGGTGCTCTGTGGCCAATACCCCCACCATTTCGTCGTCAGTGCCTACGTAATTGGAGACGAAACCTGGAAAGCAGCGGTCGATGAGGACCAGCGGAGGTCCTTGGCTCTGAATGTGTTCGAATAATGCCGGAGTAGTGCTTGCCGAAGCGATGATCAGTGCATCAAGATTGCGAGCCAGGAGGTGATTCACCGTGCGCGCTTCTAACTCCGGGTCTTCGTCCGAAGTTGAGATAATGAGGCAGTAGCCCCTCTTTAGAAGATCGATAGACAGAGTCCTGGCTATCTGGGCAAAGAAGGTATGCAGTAGATCGGGCACGACCAAGCCGACGAGATGAGTCTTTCCTGTGACCAAGGTGCGCGCCGCTTGATTGGGCGTATAGTTGAGTTCCCTAACGCGTTCCAGAACGCGCTTGCGTGTTTTTTCGCTGATATCCTCGTGGTTTCGCAGCGCCTTGGAGACCGTGATAACGGCAATCCCAAGATCTCGTGCGATGTCTTTCATTGTCGTTGCCATGACAGATATTCTAGATCAATTCAAACAGACACTCCTGCCAGCTTCCGATCGCTTCATTGAATGAGGAGTCGTGTTAGCCGCTCTGTGCCAGTCCAGCCGCGAAAGAGCAAATCAGCAGCGCGCAAGTGAACACACCGTCGGCAATCATCATGTCAGTCGGCGTGAATTGAACAACGCGTCTTACTCGGCCAATCGATCTCATCTCCATGTGCAAGCAGTTGTCTCCGCGACAACAGAGCGATTACATCTCCGCAGCGGGCAGCGGGAGCGCGCCATCCTTCCACAAGTTCAGAGGAGATTGCCGGCAGAGAATTCAGTTCTTCTGTAGCGGGCCGCGGCGAATTCCTTGCAAATGGAACAGATCGGCTTGACCGCACGCGGCCCTTGCTACGGCTACAACAGTCGCCGTTTGCGATTCCTTCTGGAGGCCGCACTCCGCATATTCCCTGTCCAGTCCCAGCCGGCGATATTTGGTGGAGCAGGATGGATTGAAGACGCAGAGTTCCCAGAGTTCGACGGCATCCTGCAGCTCATCGCGAAGAAAGTTTCCAATCGCATTCGGAACAGGCATCTCGGCGCTCGCGCCGGGGACAAGCGGGGTCCGCAACCAGAGCTTCAATTCACCTCTTCGCGCACGGCGCGCAGCCTCACGCGGTCAATGAGGATGCCCTCTCCGGTCGCCGTCAACGCGTGTTCATCGCAGGAATCGACGCCGCGAAAACAGCCGATGCAGTTCTGACCAAACCACAAACGCCAAGCTTGCTTGGCTGGCTCTCAGGGTTGTGGCACCAGCGGCACCGCAGCGGGCATCGGTTCAAAAACACAGTGGTGCGAATCCCCGGCCCGTCGTGCGTCGAGTTGCGATGAATGTCGAAGCCCTTCGCGTAACTCACGAATCCACTTTAGCATCTCTCTGTTTGCTACTTGCCCCGGTAATTGACGCGCTGCCCGCCAACCATCATGCACTTTCGGAGTACCCCATAACGTCAGATTGGCTCGGCGCTGAAAGACAGCCTTGGACTTCGCCAGTTCGTCACTGTGAACTTCATTTTGGGGATGTCGTGGCGCTGCACGACGTTGTGTTTGTTCGACATGGATGGGGCTGCCTTTCAGGAATCTATCCCAGACCAGAAGATTTCGACCCTATCCGTGCAGAAACGCCCTATCTGCCTGCGACATATTGACAGGTACGAACAAAAACAGTTGACAAACGAACATGCGCAAATCTAGATTCGTAGCCGATGCTGTTTGGGAAGTTGTGACAAAAGGAAAAACCAAGCGACGGTCAGGCCTGCGACATCGGCCTTAACGCGTCTTGCCGGCAAACCAAAGGACATAGTTGGCCGCAGCTGAATTCCACCTTCGGCAATCGCCTGATGTCGCATGATTCCACTGTCTGCCCAAAGAATGGAGGGGTTTCGAATGAAGAGCCAAGAATCAGCAATGACTTCTGAAACAAAGAGTTTTCTTCAGGAATCGCGGAAGCCCTCCCGCCGATGGGATTGCGTCTTCGCCTGAAGGCGTCGTTTGACACCAGTTCGTTCTCCGGTCCAACACTGGTCATCCTGACGGCGATGAAGAAGTACGGCATCGTCCTGGCCGACAATGGTAGCAACTGGTACATCAGCGGCGAGACCAACCAGGGCTGGGATTCCTACATGGACGGCCTGGTGTCGGGCCTGAGC
>CAVZNE010000322.1:0-5081 GCA_963776445.1 Terriglobales bacterium | reverse complement strand
GAGATTCATCTGATTGCCACGGCGGCCACGGAGCAGACCTCCGCTTCGGGCGAGATTTCAGAGTCGGCCAGCCAGATTTCGCAACTGTCGGCGGAGACGGCGCAAGGCGCGGAGGAAGCGGTGGAATCGACCAAGAACCTGGCCACGCTGGCCAGCCAACTGGATGACATCATCCACCAGTTCCATTTGGAGAGCGACCGGCAGCCGGGGCAGATTTTCGGCGGCAGGGAGCAGGCGGCGCTCAAGCCCAGGCTGCGGACGGCTTAGTTCCGGGTGGGGCGCCCAAGAATTTGCACAGTTTGTGTGAATGCTCTGTTTTTTTTACGAGATGGCGGCGACCGGGCCCCAGGTCTGCAACCCCAACGGCCTCACCAGCCGTTGGAGGTCCGGCCGCCGCCTGCCCTTCCCGCTCCTCCGGCTGCCATACGAGCAGGCTGGGCGAGTCTTTCATGAACTTCCCTGGAGTTCTCCCGCTTCGGGCGGCTGCGCGTTATGCTAGCCTCCGATTGAGGACCATGGCCGCTTCCCGCTCCGGCGCGGCCCGGTCCTGATCGAACGCTACCGCAGGGGAGAGATCGCCGCATGAGCGCCGTCCAGTATGACCTGATCGTGATTGGTTCCGGACCTTCCGGACAGCGCGCCGCCGTGGCCGCCGCCAAGATGAAGAAGCGGGTGGCCGTGGTGGAGGCCCGTTCGGTGGTGGGCGGGGTGTGCGTGAATACCGGCACCATCCCCTCCAAAACCATGCGCGAGGCGGTGCTGCACCTGTCCGGCTACAACTACCGCTCGATTTATGGCATGAGCTACCGGGTGAAGGAAAAGATCACCATGGAGGATCTGGCCTACCGGGTGCAGGCGGTGATCAAGGCGGAGGTGGACGTCACCGAGGCGCAGCTCGCGCGCAACGGCATCGACGTGATTCATGGAATTGCCAGCTTTGTGGATCCACACAAGGTGCATGTGGACGGCCCGCAGACCGACACCACGCTGGAGGCGGAGCGCATCATCATCGCCGTGGGCACGCGCCCAGCCGCCGCGCCCAATGTGCCCATCAACGGGCGCACCATTGTGAACAGCGACCAGATTCTGGACATTGAGGCCCTGCCCCGGTCGCTGATCGTGGTGGGCGGCGGCGTGATCGGGGTGGAATATGCCTGCATGTTTGCCGTGCTGGGCGTGCGCGTAACGCTGATCGAAAAGCGCGACCGGCTGCTGGAGTTTGCCGACCGGGAGATCATTGAGGCGCTGAGCTACCACCTGCGCGACAGCCGCATGATTCTGCGCCTGGGCGAAGAGGTCAGCAGCGTGGAAGAGCTACCGCTGGGCACGGTGGTGGCCAACCTGGAGAGCAGGAAGCGGGTGTCTGGCGACGCGCTGCTGTTTGCGGTAGGACGCCAGGGCAACATCGACAACCTCAATCTGGCTGCCGCGGGATTGGAAGCCGACTCGCGCGGGCGCATTGCCGTGGACGCGAACTACCAGACCAAGGTGGAGCACATTTATGCCGTGGGCGACGTGGTGGGCTTTCCGGCGCTGGCCTCGGTGTCGATGGAGCAGGGGCGCATTGCCTCGGCGCGGGCCTTCGACGACAAGGAAGCCACCTCCAACCCGAGCTTTTATCCCTACGGCATCTACACCATTCCGGAGATCAGCTTTATCGGCAAGACCGAGGAGCAGTTGACGGCGGACGACGTGCCGTACGAAGTGGGCATGGCCTACTATCGCGAGACGGCACGCGGGCAGATTCGCGGCGACACGACGGGACGGCTGAAGCTGATCTTCCATCGCGACACGCTGAAGATTCTGGGCATCCACATCATCGGCGAAGAGGCCAGCGAACTGGTGCACATCGGCCAGGCGGTGATGGTGCTGGGCGGCACGGTGGAGTACTTCATCGACACGGTGTTCAACTATCCCACGCTGGCCGAGTGTTACAAGGTGGCCGCGTTCAACGGGCTGGGACGGCTGCACCGGTATCAGGCGGAGTAGGGGGGGTAGCGGGGTTAGCGGGGGGGTAGCGGGGTTAGCGGAGTTAGCAAGTTAGCAAGTTAGCGGGGTGGGCCGGAGCTTTTCTGCTTTCCCACCCTTTCCGCAAGAAACGCGGAAAGGATGGGGCACCCTCGGTCTGGTCGTGTCGGCAAAATGCACGATGGGCGGCGCGATCTTTCTGGTTTGCTTCGCGTACAGAAATTTCTCTGCCTACTTACCGCAATTCCTCTGCTGCATGTACCGCAATTCCCCTGCTTCGCATTCTGTGATTTCGCTACCGCGCTTCCCTTCCCGCGAAATGGGCTTCGATTTCTTCCAGGGTCTTGCCCTTGGTTTCTGGCAGCAGGAAGGCCGCGACCAGGAAGTAGACGACCGTGAAGCCGCTGAACAGGAAGAACATCGAGGAGTAGCCATACCGGCCGACAAAGGGCAGGAAAATGCCCGCCAGCGTGGTGGAAACCATCTGGTTGATGACCAGGGCGATGCTCATGCCGTTGGAACGAATGCGGGTGGGCATCAGTTCCGACAGCGCCAGCCACACGCAGACGCCGGGGCCCATGGCATAGAAGGCCATGAAGGCATAAATCAAAAAAGCAATGCGCCAGCCGTGCGCCGAGTCCGGCACCTGGCCGACCAGGGCCCGGTGGATGGTGAGCGGCGCGGTGCGGGCTGCTTCAAGATTGGCAAACGGATTTTTGAAGAAGGCCTCGACCCGGTTGGAGGGCACGCAACTGGAACGGGTAATAGCAAGCGGCGCGGCGGCCGGATCGTCGGAACGGACGTAGCTGGTGGTGGCGGTGAAGTCGCCGTAGGAGTAGATGATGCCCAGAGAGGCGCGGCCGGCGCTGATCCCGCTGCCCGCATAGCCCTGGGCGGAGAGCAGCGCGGAGGCTTGAGCCGGGTCGAAGTGCAGGTTCAGCTCCTGATTGCCAGTGACCATGGCCTGGACGATGCCGCGGCAGTCGACACTTTGCTTCTCCGTCTTGAGGAACATGACCCCGACGGTAATGAGCGAGACGATGATGCCGCCGGTGCCCAGGACGAGCAGGAACTTGCGGCCCTTGCGATCGACCAGCACCATGCCCACCATGGTCATGACAAAGTTGACCACGGTAAAGATCACGTAGCCCCAGTGGGCGAGCAGGTCGGACAGGCCGCTCTGCAAAAGGATGCCGGTGTTGTAACCGATGATGGAGTTGACGCCGGTGGCCGTGTTGCAGAAGAGGATGACGCAGGCCAGCAGAAACGGAATGACGTATTTGCGGCGCAGCAGGGAGTCGCGGACCTTTTCGCCGGAGCTGCGGGCCGAATCGGCCTGGGCGGACTCTTCCATCTCGCGCATTTCGAGGTTGGCGTCGACGTAGGTGCGGGAGCGGAGCAGGGCGGCAAGAGCCTGTTGTTTTTTTCCGCGCAGGAAGAGCCAGCGAGGCGATTCGGCCATGAAGAAGCTGCCTACGACAAACAGCAAACCGGGGGGCAGCGAGACCCAGAAGATGCGCCGCCAGGCCTGGTCCTTGAAGCCGAACAGGATGGTGGCGTTTCCCAGGCTGGCCACCGCCTGAACGCGGTAGCTGAAGTACATGCCAACCGCCGCGGCGACCACGATGCCCAGGGTGAGCAGCCACTGGAAGACGGCGGTTCCCTTGCCGCGCGTGGAAGCGCCCAGGCACTCGGCCAGGTAGAGCGGCACCACCACGCCGACGAGGCCGCCGCTCATGCCCTGCAACAGGCGACCAAGGAACAGCGGCGCAAAGCCGTGGGAGAGGGCGATGATGGGGATGCTGATAATGAACGCCACGCCGCTCATGACCATCAGGGGCTTGCGGCCCAGCCAGTCGGCCAGCATGCCGGCAAACAGGGTGGAGAAGACACTGCCCAGCAGCACCGCCGCCACGATCACCGAAAGCTGGGACGCGGTGAGGCCCGAAGTGGCTTCAAGGTAAGGCAACGCGCCGCCGATGATGCCGACGTCGATGCCGTAGAGCAGGCCGCCAAGGCCGGCCACCAGCAGCAGAAACAGGTTGTAGGCGCGCTTGTCCCCGTCGTGTGCCGGGGCAAACGCCGTAATTGGAGGTAGGTCGGTCATCGTAGTTAGGTCCTTCTGTTCAAGCGGCGGTTTCGCCGCTCTCCCGGTAAGAAAAGGTAAAGAAGCAAGCATACGGCAACCCCCTGCGGGGGGTCTTGTGGAAGAAACTGAGGGCGTTGCGCGTGCCCGGCGGGGCGCGGCTCCGGTAGACTGGGAGGCGATGAAGATGCCGCATAAATTTGCAGGAATGGCGCTGGTTGTTTCCGGGATGGCCGCCGGATTTCTTTTGGCTGGCTGCGGAACGCCGGGCGCGCCGCAAGCTCCCTCGCTGAACCTGCCCGGCCGCGTGACCGGGCTGGCAGCCACGCGCACGGGCAACGAGGTCTCGCTGACCTGGACCATGCCCAAAAAGAACACGGACAAGCTGCTGCTGAAGGGCAACATTCCGGTGCGCGTGTGCCGCAAGGAGGGGACAGGAGGCGCCTGCGACACCACGGCCGCTACGCTGTTTCTTGCGCCGGGAGCCGAGGGCGCGATCTCTGAGACACTGCGGCCTCCATTGGCTATAGGCGCGGCGCGCCCGCTGGCCTATTTTGTGGAACTGACCAACAAGAATGGCCGCTCGGCGGGGCTGTCGAACGCCGCCGTGGTGGTGGCCGGAGAAGCGCCCGCGGCACTGGACGGAGTGGCCGCGCAGGTGCGCAAGGGCGGCATTGTGCTGCGCTGGACGCCGGTTAGCGGGAACGACTCCATCCGCCTGCACCGCAAGCTGCTTTCGGCTGCACCAGAGGCAAAATCCAAAACCCAGGCGGGACCCTTTGCCGCGCAGCCCGAGCCGGCAGTGCAGAACCTGCTGGTGGAAGCAGGCGCGGCGGCCGGGCGCGTTCTGGACAAGGACATCCGCTTTGGGCAGACGTATGAATACCGCGCCCAGCGCGTGGCTCGCCTGACCGTGGACGGGCAGAAGCTGGAACTGGCGGGGCCGCTGTCAGCGCCGCTGCGCGTGGAGGCCCTGGACGTGTTTCCGCCTGCCGTGCCCACTGGGCTGGCCGCGGTGGCCAATGAC
>CAVZNE010000321.1:0-5534 GCA_963776445.1 Terriglobales bacterium | reverse complement strand
GGCCGTGGGCATTACGGCTGAGTTGGAAAGTGAAGAATACTGCCACCCCGATCTGCCGGAGGGATTCAAATGCGGAGACCGCACCAGCCTGGACTTGCCCAAGCCTGAACAAGAGTTGATCGAGGTTGTAAAGGCAACCGGCAAGCCGCTGGTGCTGGTGCTGATGAGCGGCAGCGCGCTTTCAATCAACTGGGCCGAGAAGAACGCAAATGCCATCCTCCAGGCATGGTATCCGGGGGAAGAAGGAGGCACGGCAGTCGCGCAGACGCTTGCAGGCGTGAACAACCCCGCGGGGAGGCTGCCGGTGACATTCTACAGATCTGCAGAGGATCTTCCCGCGTTCGACGATTACCGCATGAGCGCAAGAACATACCGGTACTTCAAGGGGCCAGTACTCTATCCTTTTGGCTACGGGCTGAGTTACTCGCGCTTCGAATACAGCAGTCTAAAGCTCTCGGCGGAGACGCTCGACGCTGGCAGTCCATTGTCGATCGATGTTGACGTTGAGAATACCAGCAACATCGGCGGAGACGAAGTGGCTGAACTGTATGAATCCTTTCCAGGAGTCCAGGGAGCGCCCATCAGGGCCTTGAGGGGATTTCAGCGGGTAAGGCTGGCTCCGCGAGAAAAAAGAACGATTCACTTCTCGTTGTCCGCGCGGGATATGAGCTGGGTCAATCAAGACGGTTCCCGTGTTGTTTCCGCTGGCCGAGTGGATTTCTTTGCGGGCGGCGCACAACCGGGGAATCATGTGCCTGGAGTGGAAGGCTCGGTTCTCATCCGTGGGGAAAGGGTGCTGCCCGATTGAATCGTCTCCTCAATGCCGTGGAGATTTGCGGCGTGGCGCGGTTGCGCGAAGGAGCGCCAAAGGGAAAAGGATGAGGAAAGATGTCATTGGATTTCCGGTTTTCTGGGCCGCCAGTTGCGTGCTCGTTGCGGTTTGCTCTATGTCAAGCCCAAACCAGGGACAGGCACAGACAACAGGCGATGCGCACTGGATGGGCACACGGGCTGCATCGCCTGTGAGAATTGACAACCGCAAGGGAACGCTGGGAAGCAGCGATTTCATCATTCAACAGATCGTGCATACCTCGCTTGCCGGAAACGTCGCTCGCGTTGTTTTTACCAATGAAATGGGGACCGCCCCTCTCACCATCGCTGAAGCCCAGGCAGCGCTGAGTAATGGAGACTCCGCAATTGCGGCTGAGTCTGCCAAAGTCCTCACCTTCAATTGCAAGCATTCGGTGACAATCCCTGCGGGCGCCAAGGTATTCAGCTATAGCTTTCCCATGGCCTTCCGGCAGGTTCTACCTTGGCCCACTCTTGTCCAAGACAGGAGTCGTGAGCGGTGAGTTCGGCATAGAGACAAGGCTGCGTCGCTCTGATAGGTTGAGTTTGTCTAGGGAAGCTCTGAATAAGACCTTCTTTGAAAGGGCACGCTTTAGCTCCTGAGGGACGGTTTTCTTGAATCAGGCGCTTGTTCAGAGGTTCCCTAGAAGTACCTGGACACTCGGAGGGACGACATGGGTTACTGATCCGGATTCAGGCGGCTCATTGTGAGTTTCGCGATGTCGCGCGCCGAATGGTGTATTGAGAGTGCGCGAAGAATCGGAGCGCCACTCAAACAGTCGTGACGAATGCATTGATGCGTCGTGGGTTCGCTAATAGCAAGGGCAAGCCAAAAGGGAGAATGCATCAATGATGGTGCAAACACGGTCCGATTTTGGTCCGCCCCCCCAATTGAGCCCAATTTTCGCCGATTTACCACGATTGAGTGCGAAAAAGATACACCTATGAACGGCTGTTGAAAACAGCCTTAATCCGCTCAAACTATTGATTTTACAGGGGATAATTTGGAGGCGCGGGCCGGGATCGAACCGGCGCATAAAGGTTTTGCAGACCTCTCCCTTACCACTTGGGTACCGCGCCTTGGCAGGGCCGTCTTTTATAACTAGGTGTTGATCGCTCCAAACCATCTTAGCCAACCCGGCTGGCGCCGGAAGACGGAATGGAGCGGGAGACGAGATTTGAACTCGCGACCCTCGCCTTGGCAAGGCGATGCTCTACCACTGAGCTACTCCCGCGTACAAAATTGAGTATACCGGGCCACCCAAATCAGGTCAAACCGCCGCCGGCATTTTGGCTGTTGCCAGGGTTGCCGCAGCGGCTCCCAAGCCTCTTTCTTCCCGTACAATCTCCCCGTCGCGCATGTACAGAATGCGGCTGGCAATGGCCGCCGCCTCGGGATTGTGGGTGATCATCAGCGTGGTCTGGCCCAGTTCCTGGTTCGACTTGAGCAGCATGCGCAGCACGGCGTCTGAGTTCTTGGTGTCAAGGTTGCCGGTGGGCTCGTCGGCCAGCACAATGGCCGGACGCGTGATGAGCGCCCGCGCAATGGCCACCCGCTGCTGCTCGCCGCCGCTCAGCTCCGAGGGCCGGTGCTTGAGGCGCCCCTGAATCGACAACAGTTCGCTCAGATGCTCCAGATAGACGAGGTCCAGCGGTTCCTTGCGGCCGCTGACGGCATAGGCGATCTCAATATTGCCCATGGCCGAGAGCGTGGGCAGCAAGTTGAATTTTTGGAAAACAAAGCCGATGCGGTGCTTGCGCAGCCGGGTGCGCTCGGCGTCGTTGAGCGTGGCAAAGTCAATGCCGTCGATCACCACACGCCCTTCGGTGGCTTGGGTCAGACCACCCAGCAGGTAAAACAGCGTGGACTTTCCTGAGCCTGAGGGGCCCACAATGGCGACAAACTCCCCAGGTTCAATGGCAAGCGATACCCCGCGCACGGCGGTGACCTGGAGTCGGCCAGCCGCATAAACCTTGCTCAGGTTTTCGGCAACAATGATCGGCGAAGACTGTTCTGGCTGCACTGGTCAATTGTAAATGGCCTCCGCCCGTTCGCCTTCCTGGGCTCTGTTCCCTGGCCTAAAATGGAGACGTACCGATCTCAAACCTAGGATTCCCCTCCATGACTGATGATCTGAAGCCCTCTGTAGTGACCGCCCTGGAAACCGCTGCCTCCCAGGCTGGCCTGATTTTGCTCTCCATCACCACGGGCGGCGATTTCCACAAGAAACCCACAGCCGTTTTCCAGCTTGGGTTGCCTGGCGTTGAACTGGCCGGCCGCAGCCTGCGCCTGGAACTAACCGAAGACTTCAACTTCGACAAACCGGACCTGCTGCCGACGATCACCGCACACCTGGCGGCTGAGGCCAAGCGGCTGCGCAATCCCCGTCCCGAGTGCTACGTCACCCTGGGCGGCCTGCCCATTGCCTTCAACCAGTTCCAGTGGCCCTTCCATCGCTCCACCTCCGGCGCGGACACCTATGTTGTCCACGGCCAGGTTGATCTGGCCGACGGCGGAACCCTGAGCCTGCACGCCAAAATTGCCGCCTCGGTGACCCTGACCTTTGCGGAGATTGTGCCCGCCATGGAGCAGCCTTATGCGGAGACCTTCGTCTACAACGCGGTCCGCAAAACGGTGGACATGGGCCAGTTGGAGTTCATCAAATCCGGCAACCGCCAGCCGGTTCCGGTGACCACCCGCTACTACAGCCGCTGGCAAAAGAAGTTTCTGTTCACCGAGACCAACGACCAGGAACGCCTGGCCTACCTGCTGCGCAAGATTTACTGGCTCTCGGGCGTGCTGGGCGAAGGCAAGCCGGTGTGGGTCGCCGATCCGCGCGATGCGCAATACCTGAACACCACGGAAGCAGACCTGCTGCGCATGGCCGCAGACGAAGCTGGCGAAGGTCTGCTGACGCTCAATGGCGAGTTTGCCGCGGCGACGCCCCAACTGATGGCTCGCGCTCCGGAGTACCAGGTCGCGCTGCAGGCCGCGTTGAATTTCACCAAGCCGCAGTTCAACGAGTCCATGCGCTCTGGCCAGGCCAATATGTAGGGCTTCCTTCTGGGAGATGAGACAAGAAAGGGACGGGCTTCAACCCCGTCCCTTTGCTGTTTGCGAGCTTTTCAGGAGCCTATTGCAGCGCCGCTCCGCATCCGGAACAGAATCGCGCATCGGGCGTATTGGTTTTCTGGCAGCGCGGGCAGGCCTGGAGCGTGTCTGCCTGCATCGCATAGGACGGCGGGGCATAGGCTGCATTCACCGGCATATTCATCGGCAGGCCCCAGCCCGGCATGGCAATGCCCAGCGCCGCCGCAATCCCCATTGCCTGGATGGCATTGAACTCGCGCACCCGCCCCGGCATGAAGAAGCACTCGAAAAATCCCAGAATCCCCGGAATCCCCGTCCAGAAGAGGCAGCAGTACAGGATCCCCAGGCCGGTGCGCCGCAGATAGAAGTGATGGATGCCGAAACTGCCCAAAAACAGCGCCAGCAGAATGCCCACGACCTCGTCGCGGCGCACGGACTCATACTGCTGATAGAAAATTGCTTGCGGGTTCGGAAACGGTTGGCTGCTCATGGCGCCTCTCCTTGCTTGCTCTGGCTTCAGGGCTTGCTCTGGCTTTAAGATACGCAGTTTATCGCAGTCCGGTTCCCCCGCTCGTGAAGAGCTCCGTGCCCTATCTTTGCGCGATTTTCGTTGTCGCGAGGGTCGGATAGCAGAAAGCCAGCACCCACCCAGCCCTGCCACGCATCCAACGCAGTATGAAAGCACAAACCTCTTCTGCATCAGCCAGCGGCATATTTCTTATCGGCGGCGACCTGCCTGTTCACCGCCTTGGATTCGGAACCATGCGTTTGGTGGGCGAGGGGGCCTGGGGCGAGCCTGCCGACCCGCTGGAGGCACGCCGCGTGCTGCGCCGGGCTGTGGAGCTGGGGATCACGCTCATCGACACTGCCGACGCCTACGGGCCGGAGATTGCCGAGCGGCTCATCGGCGAGGCGCTTTACCCTTATGCAAGTGGCCTGGTCATCGCCACCAAGGGCGGCATCACGCGGCAGGGACCGTCGAAGACCGAGTACGTGGGCCGCGCCGGGTATTTGATTCAGTGTGTCGAGATGAGCCTGCGGCGGCTCCGGCTGGAGCGCATCGACCTCTACCAGTTCCACCGCATCGACCCGCGCACGCCTTTGGAAGAGTCGCTCGGCGCGCTGAAGCTGATGCAGGAACAGGGCAAGATTCGCCACATCGGCCTCAGCGAGGTTACACCCGCCGAAATTGACGAAGCCCGCAAGATTGTCGATGTCGTCACTGTCCAGAATCGCTACAGTCTGGCCGATCGCCGCAACGAGGAAACGCTCGCCTACTGCGAACAGCACGGCATCGGCTTTCTGCCTTGGTATCCCATCGCCGGAGGCAAACTGCTCAAACCGGAACAGGCCGCCGCGCAAACCCTGACGCGCATTGCCGCCAAGCACTCAGCCACCATCGCGCAGCTTTCGCTGGCTTGGCTCCTGCAGCGCTCGCCGGTGATGCTGCCCATTCCTGGCACGTCGAAGGTGGCGCATTTGGAAGAGAACGTGGCCGCTGCCAGCCTGAAACTGAGCGAGGAAGAGACGGCCGAGTTGGAAGCCGCCGCCGGAGTCTGATTCCATCTGGATCTGCTCGGGGATCTTCACGGCC
>CAVZNE010000320.1:0-3843 GCA_963776445.1 Terriglobales bacterium | reverse complement strand
TGGCGGCAAAGCCAGCAGGTCTCTTCTGCCGCATCCAGGCCGCGGCAACGATCGGCGGGCGGTTGCCGCGCCGGTACTGGTCGCACGCGGACCCAATCAGACACGCTCGGCAAGCGACATCGTCGAGGGCACGTCGGCGCGAGGCTCCTTATACGCCGAGGTGCCCATGAACAAGAATGACGACAGCGAGGGTCGCGTTCATCACAGTGGTCGCGGCGATGGCTACAATGCACAGGAGCACGGCGCGAACAGCGTCGCGTGGTGGCGCGAGGCCAGGGCCTGTGCCCTCGATCCGCTCTATCGTGCGGCCCTTCTGCGGCACTTCTCCTTGCTTGGTCTCGGAGCGACTGCCGAACCGGAGCCATGCCGCAGGCCAGCGTGACCAGAACGGCAACTGTGGCGACGAAGGCAAGCAGCAGCGGATCGGATTCGAGATTGAATGACAAACCAATGCCGAAACTTGGCAGCAAAACATAGAGGGCGCGAGAGAGACCCAGCGAAGCCAGCCAGCCCAACAAGGCGCCCGCCACGGCCAGCAAGGCGGTTTCCGTGAAGATTTGCGCGGCGATGCGGCGGATGGGCGCGCCCAGCGCGGTGCGGATGGCCACCTCGCGGCGGCGGCGCGCGGCGTGCTGCCCGAGCAGCGAGGCAACGTTGATCGAGACCAGAATCATCAGCAGCAGAGAAGCGCCGTAGAGCGCGGGCAGCATCTCGCCGATCAAGCCGAAGAATCCACGCGAGAAGTGCGCTGCATCTTCGAGGTTCAGATCCCAGCCGTTGAGGTTGTCTTGCGGGTGCTGGGCGGCGAAGATGCGGGCGAGTTGATGAAGCTCGGTCGCCGCCAGGGCGCTGGCTATGCCCGGGCGCTGGCGCACGACCACCTGCAAGCCACGATGGGCCAACGGATCGGCGGTGGAATCGGACGAGAGCGAGCGCGTAGCCGAGAGCGGAACCCAGGCCGACTCGGCCAGACCGCCGAAGATGCCGGCAAAGCGCGCCGGAGCGACGCCAATGACGGTAAACAGATGACGATTGACCGAGACCGTGCGGCCGACAATGGCGCGGTCGGCGTTGAATTGCGCGCGCCAAAGCGCATCGGAAAGAACGATCTCATCGTGCTGGCCGAAGGCGCGATCCGAAGCTGCGGGGTCGAAAAAACGGCCCAGTTGCGGCTGCAGTCCAAGCAGGCGGAAGTAGCCAGAGGAAACCTCGTCGGCCCAGACAGAGCGCGCCTCGCCGCCCTCGGCCGCAAGGCTGAGCTGAGTGAGATTGAACGCGGCGGCATCGGAGAAGCTGCGGCTCTGGTCGCGAAGAAAAGCGTACTGGCCGTAGTTGACCGAGTAGCCTTGCGAGCCGAGCACCGTGGCTGAGATAAAGCGCAACTCCGTTGGCTTTTGGACATGGGGCCACGGGTTAAAAAGAATCGCGTTGGTCCACGTCGCCACCGTGGTCAGCGCGCCGATGCCCAGTGCCAGCGTGAGGACCACGGTGAACGCAAATCCGGGTGCGCGGCGAAGCTGACGCAGCGCATAACGCAGATTCTGAAGCAGCATGTTTACGCCTCCACTTCTTCTTCGAGCTTCTTCAACTCGGACTCGGAAACGACCTTTCCATCGAACAGATGCACTTCGCGCTGGGCGTGCTTGGCAAAGCGCGGATCGTGCGTGACCATGCAGATGGTGGAGCCCTCGCGATGCAGATCGGCCAGCAGGTGCATCACCGCTTCTCCGTTCTTCGAGTCCAGGTTGCCGGTGGGCTCGTCGGCCAGCAGAATCGAGGGCGAGCCGGCCAGGGCGCGCGCCACGGCCACACGCTGCTGCTGACCGCCGGAGAGCTGAGCCGGATAGTGGCGCATGCGGTGAGCCATGTTGACCCGCTCCAGGGCGTCCTTGACGCGCTTCTTGCGCTCCGCCGAGGGCATGCCGGCACGATAGGTGAGAGGCAGCTCGACGTTCTCTTCCACGGTGAGATCGCCAATCAGGTTGAAGCTCTGAAAGATGAAGCCGATCTCCTGGTTGCGGATGCGCGAACGGTCGCTGAAACTCAGATTCTCTACCGGGTTGCCGTTGAGCAGATACTTGCCGCCGGTGGGCGTATCCAGCAGGCCCAGGATGGAAAGCAGCGTGGACTTGCCACAGCCCGAAGGTCCGGACATGGCCAGAAACTCGCCGCGCTCAATCGTCAGGTGGATGCCCGATAGCGCATGGGTTTCAACTTCGTCGGTGTAAAAGACCTTGGTCAGGTCCTCGATTTCAATGAGCTTGCCGTTCGATGCCATTCCATCCCCCTCGTGTCAGTGGTCAGTTGTCAGCTATCAGTTGTCGGCAGTTGGTTATCAGTGGCCGCCGTCGTTGCTGACAACTGACCACTGATAACTGACCGCTGCTCTGCTACTCCAGCCGGATGCGGTCTACGTTGTCCCAGCGCGACATATCGGAAAGAATCACTGTGTCGCCTTCCTTGAGCCCCTCGATGACCTGAATGCTATTGACCGAAGCGCGTCCTACCTTGACCGGCACGCGTGTGGCGCCCTTGCCATCGGCGTCCACCTTGAACAGGCTCAGCGTGGAGTTCTCGTTGCCGAGTGCGGGCCGCCCCACATAAAGAACATCGATCATCCTCTCCAAGTCGATCGTCCCGTCCACGCTCAAGTCGGGCCTCGCGCCTTGCGGCAGGGGCCCAGTAAGCTCTACGTCAACAGTGACCGTTCCGTTCTGTACGGCGGGATCGATTCTCTGCACCCGGCCCGGAATCACGCCGTTGTGGGTATCGATCGAGGCAGGCTGGCCGATCTGGATGTCGCGCGCCTGGGTCTCGGCAATCTTGAGCGAAGCCTTCAACTGGTCGGGCTGGACTACTTTGGCGAGAGTGATGCCGGGGGCCACATGCTCGCCCACCTGATGGGGCAGGTCCACCAGTACGCCGGAGATGCCGGCCGTCACGTGCAGAGCCGCCAACTGCTGCTGCTTGAGTTGGTAGAGGGCGCGGGCCTGGTCCACCATGGTCTGCTGCACGGCCAATTGCGAAACGATCACCTTCTCGTTCATGGCGATGCGCTCGTCTTCAATCTTGTTGCGGGTAGTCAGTTCGTCGGCCTTGCCCTGCGAAGCTTTGTACGTAAGGCCGGAGATGACGCCCAGGTTATAGAGCGCCTTGTCGGTCTGGGCCTGCAGTTGCGCCTGGCGATAGTCCGAGCCCACAGTGGCTGCGCCGGCCCTCTGGGTCATCAGGTCGTTCTGCAGCTTGACCTGGGTGTTGTGGTACTCGCTCTCGGCCGCCTTCAGCGCCAGGCTGGCGTTCATGGCTTCCTGCGATACCTGCGGATTGGCCAGTTCCATCAGCACCGTGCTGGGCTCGACGTGCGCGCCCGGCAACACCAGAATGCGGGTGACCGTGGCCTCGGTTTCGGCAGGAATCAGGCGGAGCTTGTCCTCGCGCGGGACCAGGGTTCCCGTCGATCCGCGTACCTGGCGGACCATGGGCCCGCGCTTTACCGTATCCGGCCAGATGGTGGAGCGATCCACCGTGGGCGCCGCCGGCTTGAGCCGGGACACGGCCACCACGGCAACCGTCAACAACACCACCGCAACGCCAGCCCATATTGCGTACTGGCGTATCCTCTTTTGCTTCAAGTCAGGGCGCGCTATATCCATCACACCCTGGATATAGCACTTGCTGTGCCAAAGACCCCAATCCTCTCTGCGCTGAAAACAAAACACTTAACAGCCACATAACCATAAGGTGAGCCGTAGGTAGTGACCGGTTCCGGTGCGGCACTGTTCGATTTCGGACAGTGGGGAGACTGGTTGAATGCCTCAATTCCTGAATGATCTGGAGAAGCGC
>CAVZNE010000319.1:0-6508 GCA_963776445.1 Terriglobales bacterium | reverse complement strand
AGCCGTCGGCGAGCGAGTAGGGGAAGGCGTCCACAGGCGAGTTCTTCAACAGCGCCTGCTCCTGGCCGAGCTTTTCAAGATTGGGCGAGGAGAGAAAGTCGACCGGCACGAGCAGTGAGCGGGCGGCCTCGTAGCAGTACCAGGCGGCCCAGGGAAGCTCGGCGTGGGCGAGTTCGCGGGCGCGGGTCCAGAACCAGACGCCGTCATGGCCGTCGAAAACGCCCTGGCGGACGGACAAGCCACCCAGCCGCCATGCGGGAGAAGAGGAAGTGTTGTCCCAGGCCAGAATAAGGCCCAACTGGCCTCCCAAGGGAGCGCCGGCGGCGTCGGCCAGGACCACGGCGTAGCGGCCCGGAGGCAGGGCGCGCATGGTGATGGTGACGGTGAGGGAGCCGCTCTGGTTGGAGCAGAAGAACTGCGTATCGGCAGTGGATTTGAGGGTGCTGGAATCGAGCAGATAGAGGCTGCGCAGTTGGACCTGACCGCCTTTCACCAGCGGCGCGGCCTGCTCCACTGCGCCGCGAATTCCATCCCACTCCTGGGCTTCGGCGGGCAGCAAGGCGGCCTGGAGCTGGGTCATATCCTGCTGCACGACGGCCACCGACAGGCGACCCGCGGCGGCGGCCAGCGCATCGCGGTCCAGAGGCAGCATGGCGGCCTGGGTGGTGCAGGTTGCGGCGCGGCCAGCCAGCGGCACGGAAAGCAGAAGCAACGCGGCCCAATTCTTGAAGCAGAGGCGCATCGTAAGGGATTTCCTCTCTGCCTGGGAAACTGTTTTCGAGCGTCCGCAGGCCACTGTTAGTCTAGTACACACAGAGCGGCAACGAGTTGCCGCGTCCGGAAGCCTGTACCTGGTGAAAGCAAAAGTACCGGCCCTGGGGAGCAAAAATTCATGCGCATGCCCATTCTGTTTGACTCGCCGGCTTCAAGAACATCGTCTTGCGTGCTGCTAGCGGCGACGCTGGCGGTTGTACTTTGCGGCGCACAGAGAACAGCCGGGCAGACGCCCCCGCAAACGCCCGCGCCGAAGCCGGCATCGACGGCGCACAAGACGGTTCGCGCGCATTCGAGCAAAGGCAAAGCCAGTCCGGCTGCCGCAACTAGACAGGCTTCGGCACAGGCTGCTGCCGCGCCGGAGCAGCCCAAGGCGCCTGAAGCGCCCCGCTGGCCCGCCAACGAGCGTGCAGCCCTGGCCGCGGTCACTTGGGATAGCCACGGACTGCGCATCGAGGCCGCAAACTCAAGCCTCCAGCAGATTCTGAAAGATGTTGCAACGGCCACCGGCGCCAAGGTGGAGGGATTGGGAACGGACGAGCGGGTGTTTGGCGAGTTTGGCCCCGGGCAGGCGCGCGATGTGCTTTCCAAACTGCTGCATGGGTCAGGCTACAACGTGATCATGATCGGCGACCAGGGACAGGGAGCGCCGCGGCAGATCGTGCTCAGCTCCCGCAACAGCGGCGATGCGCAGGCTACGGTCAAACAGAGTGGGACGGATGCCGACGACGAGGATGCCGACGACGTTGAGGATCAACCTCCAACGCCTCCGGCCCCACAGATCCGGCCCGGCTTTGCGCCGGGAGGCCAGCAACGCCCTCCGCAGTTGCCGCCGAACACGATGCAGCCGAATTAGGGCCTGTGAACTCCAGACTGCGAACCAAAGGCTGTAAGCTGTAAGAGGTGACTGTAGATTCTCTATTTATTTTTCAGGAAGAGTACCGGGCGTTGCGCCCCCGAGCGCCGATGCCGCCCATCGCGGTCCGTTTTCGCCGCTTTACTTCGCTGAATACCACCATTCGCCTGCGCGAAGGGAAGATTTCCGCCAGCCTTTCCGATCTGCTGGAAGGCGCGCCGGAGCCGGTTCTGCGGGCCATCGCCCACATTCTGCTGGCCAAGCTCTACAAAAAGCCTATCGACCCGATGCAGAACTTGCGCTACAAACGCTTCTCGTCTTCGGCAGCCGTCACCCGCCAGACGGAGCTGATCCGCCACGCCCGCGGCACCAAGCGCTTCTTCGGTCCCGAGGGCCACTACTACCACCTCGAAGAGGTCTTCGACTCGCTCAATGTGCGTTTTTTCGGCGGCATGCTGGGCCGGCCCGAGCTGACCTGGAGCGAACACATGGCCAAGCGGGCCCTGGGCCATTACGATGCCGCCCACAACACCATCGTGGTCAGCAGGGTCTTCGACCGGCCTTCAAGTCCGCGCTACGCCATCGAGTACCTGCTCTACCACGAGATGCTCCACCTGAAGCATCCGGTGCGCATGAAGGGCGTGCGACGCTGCGTTCACTCGCGCGAGTTCAAGGCCGAGGAAGCCCTCTTCCCGCAACTGACAGAGGCATTGGCGTTTATCAAGAGGCTGTAATATTCAATATTCCGCCCACCCTTGATGGCTTCTTTGAGAAATCACTGACCGCCGCGATCTCTTCATGACGTAAGGCGACGCGCCACCCCGCGCGCTTGTAGAATGTCGGATCATGGCCGATTGGAATATGAATCACGAGCTGATCAAAGCATTACTTTCAACCTCAAGTGCAGCTGTTGTTCTTGCTTTAACCTGGCTCGTCGGCCAACGGCTAACCTATGGATGGAATGTGCGCCAAAAGCGGCGCGAGATGCAATTGGCGGCTTCGCAGCAGTTCTACGTTGCATACGGTGAGTTTTTCGCTGTCTGGAAGCTGTGGAATCGGCTTGATCACGATGCAGCGAGTAAAGACGAGAGGCAATGGGAATTGCACCGAAGAGCCGCTGCAGCGGAAGCAATTGTCGAAGGGACTTTGGTCAAGTTGTCGAACGAACTGGTACTTGACGAAGGGCAGATCGGTAGCCTTGGGCGTTTTCGGCAGGCGTTTCAGCAGCTGCGCCAGTCCATACGTAAGGACCAGATACTTCCTTGGACGAACTCTGAATGCGCTGAATATAGAGCGTTTAAGTCTCTGGCAATAGAGGTTTCAACCCTGCTCGGAGGCACGTGGTCAACCTGCCCCGTGCCCGTCGACCGCGCTATTTATCAATTGCTCTCCGTCACATCGAATCGCTGGGAGAATGACTGGGTGGCTCATCAAAGTCCTCACCCATAGGCGACATATGGATTGCCCGCCCCTGACCTTACCCGTTGTTGCGATCTAGAGAAACGGGTCACATCTGCCAAGGCAACTGCCCTAAGCAGCCTTCTGCGGGCCAGTTGCTGTGCGCGTGGAGGCCCACCAGATCAGCAGCGCTCCGGCGATCACCGACCCGACGCTGGCCAGTTGTGCATTCGATAAGCCCCATAGAACCTTGGGGTTGCGCCGCACAAATTCAACCAGAAAGCGAGCAATTCCACTTAGCACCAGGTACTCGCCCACCAGGGCGCCGGTCCCTCTCTGCTTGCCGCCGCGCCACCACAACCACGCGCCGATAAGTAGCCCGGCCGCGCATTCGTAGAGCGGCGTGGGATGCACCCGGACAAATGGCGGTGTCGGCTCAATGCCGTTGGGAAAGCTCATGCCCCAGGGAAGCGTCGTCGGCAGGCCGTAGCAGCCGTCTCCGGAGAGGAAGCAGCCAATGCGCCCGATACCGTAGCCGATGGCCGCCGCGGGAGCCGCCTGATCCAGTGTCCGAAGGCCGCCGATCTTGGCCATCCAACCCTGAATGACGAGAGCGGAGATGCCGAAAACCAGTCCGCCGAACCAGGCAAAACCGGCCGAATCCCACAGTACCCGCCATCCCAGCTCGTGAAACTCCGCCGGGGTATCGATGACGTGCCACAGCTTGGCGCCCACAATGCCCGCCACCACCGCAACCGCCACCATGCCCACCGCATCGGCGCTGATGCGCGCGCGGCGAAAGGACCGATCCATGACAAAAGCGGCCACCACGGCGGCCAGCCACAGCATGAGCCCGAAAGTTGGCACGCTCAGGCGCCAGATGTGCAAAAAAGGCAGCATATACGTCAAGTATAGCTGTGCGCAGGGCTGCGGCAGCGGACACAGGCCCCGCTGCTGTTTTTTTGACTTCGTGGTTGCTCAGTACCACGGCCTTCGCCGATACTGGTTGCATGGCTACCACAACCTATCAGGGCTTAGAGGTCCTTTACACCCGTCAACAGATTGCTGAGCGCGTCGCCGAGATGGGCGCCCAGATTACCCATGACCTGAACGGTGAAAAGCTGGTCATGGTGGGCGTGCTCAAAGGCGCCGCTCCCTTCCTGGCCGACCTGGCGAGGGCCGTGCAGGTTGACGCCACCTTCGACTTTGTCGCTACCTCCAGTTACGGCAAGGGGCAGCGCAGTTCCGGCGCGGTCAAGCTGATCAAGGACCTGGACGAGCCGATCGAGGGCAAGAACGTGCTGGTGGTCGAAGACATACTCGACACCGGGCTGACCCTCTCGTACCTGCGCAAGCTGTTCATGGCGCAGCACCCCAAGACCCTGCGCATCGCCACACTGCTCGACAAGCCCTCGCGGCGACTGGAGAAGATCACGGCGGATTACGTCGGCTTCTCGATTCCCAACCTGTTCGTCATCGGCTATGGGATGGATTATGCCGAGCGCTACCGCAACCTGCCCGACATCTGCCTGATGACGCCCGACCATCCTGAATAGAGATCAGGGGGCAGAGAACAGTGTTCAGTCAATTGTCGGTCTTCGGAGTTGGGTAGACACTCGGCTGGAATTGCCAGCAGGCCGCTGTTCGGTTTCAGTGCGCCTGCTGGGTCAGTTTATTTAAATTCCATCCACTCATTTGGCCCGCTGCTCGTTGACGCACTATACTCAGCCCGGCACTTTGTTCGGCTAGAGCCTGCAGAGCGGCCTGATTTTGTGAAGGAGCAAGCCCCCATGACGACCAACACCCCGGTTCCGGAAGTGGATACCGAGTTCGACAACGGCACGTTCGATTCTGCCGGTTTTGCCGCAAGTACCCTGTCGAGCTGGCAGTCGCTTGCCGCGGTCATTGACCATACCCTGCTCAAGCCGGACGCCACTCGCCAGCAGGTGGAGAACCTCTGCGACGAGACCCTCCGCTATCGCTTTGCCTGCGCCATGGTGAACCCCATGTGGGTGCCCACGGCCGTCTCTGTGCTGTCGGGAACCGGCATTCCGGTAGGCGTCGTACTCGGCTTTCCGCTGGGCGCGACTCTGGTTTCCACGCTGCGCCAGGAAGCCGCCTCGCTCAGCCGCCTGGGCGCAAAGGAACTGGACATGGTCATCCCCATTGGCCAGCTCAAAAGCGGCAACTTTCCGGCCGTGCAGCACGCCATCCACGCCGTGGCCACGGTTGCCCATCATCGCGGCGCGTTGCTCAAGGTGATTCTGGAAACCTCCCTGCTCAGCGTGGAAGAGAAGTTGCGCGGCGCGGAGATTGCCATCCAGGCCGGCGCCGACTTCCTCAAGACCTCCACCGGGTTTGCCAAAGGCGGCGCAACCCCGGCCGACGTGGCTCTGCTGCGCGGCGTGGCCGGCGCGCGCTCGGGCGTCAAGGCCTCCGGCGGCATCCGCACCCTGGCCGATGTGCGCCTTATGCTCGAAGCCGGCGCCAACCGCATCGGAGCTTCCGCATCGGTCGACATCGTGCGCGAACTGGGAGCGGAGTAGGGGTGAAGACAGTTGTCAGTTGTCAGTGATCAGTGTTCAGTCAAAACCCTGAGGCGGTGAGCTGTTCCGGGCTGCGGGGATCTGTCGACCGACTTCGATTTCTGGACCCGTAGCCAAGAACGGGCGCAGGAAACTGGCAACTGATCACTGACAACTGACGACTGTCCTTTGCGCTATCATTCGTATTCGACACCTATGGCCTCTGGTCCCCCATCTCCGTCCGTTGAACCCGAGCTCGAGGGCGACTACCGCCCCGCCAGCCCTACCAACCCGTGGGCGCACCTTGACCCCATCAATGCTCGCGTGGAACCGGCCGATGTGGCGTACCTGATGCAGCTGGCCGAGGCGCTGAACACCACGCTCGACCTGCAAACCCTGCTCAACCGCACCTCCGAGCTGGTGCGCGCCGTCATCCATTACCGCATCTTCGCCATCTTCCTGCTCAACGACCGCACCCACGATCTGCGCATGCGCTTCCAGATCGGCCACACCCCGCAGGCCGAGCGCATCCGCCTTCCCCTGGGCAGCGGCATGGTCGGCCAGGTGGCTCTCACCCGCCAGCCCATCCTGCTCAACGACGTCTCCACCTCCGAGCACTACATCTCCGTCAACCCCGAGGTCCGCTCCGAGCTGGCCGTCCCGCTCATCGCCAAGAACCGCCTCATCGGCGTCATGGACATCGAGAGCGAGCAGGCCGGCTACTTCCAGCCCCGAGCACCTCCACCTGCTCACCCTCACCGCCTCGCGCATCGCCCAGGCCATTGAGAACGCCCGCCTCTACGCCCGCGTCTCCCGCCAGGCGCAAACCCTTGAGGTCCTCAACGAGATCGCCGTGGAACTGGCCTCCATCCTCGATCTCGACCCGCTGCTGGAGCGCGTCGGCCAGCTGCTGCGCCGCCTCATCGACTACCAGATGTTCACCATCATGCTGCTC
>CAVZNE010000318.1:0-13349 GCA_963776445.1 Terriglobales bacterium | reverse complement strand
ATTGTTGCATCTTACTTCGTTCAGTTACATCTATGCTCCAATCCTGACAAGCCCAGGGAATGCTGCGTCCCACCCCTTTGGCCATCTGCTCCACCAGATGGCGAAGACGCTTCTCCAGCCGCGCATCCGGCAACTTCGAGGCCGCCAATTCCTGCCCCATCCAGTCCTGGCCGCCACAAGACTCCAGCTCGATTGCCCGTTTCTCTGCCGTTTCCATGACAGCAGTTCACTGCCCCTCGGGCCGTTCCGAAAAGTACCTCGCTTGAGGCCGAATCTCTTCCGTAAACACCGACCCTGACCTGCAGGAGTTGTGGATAATTGAAAGGGAAGAGCCGGGGGCTTGATTGTGTGAGCCGCTCAAAGCGGCTTGAGCGGGGTCGCTAACGCGGCCCCGACGTGATTGGGGCCGCCTTTCGGCGGCTACTTCCACATCTTCAGTTGGTCCAGCCGCTTGTCCTCAACCTCTTGGTTTCGGATATATTCGCGGATCGCCGTCTCGTCGCGCCCCACCGTCGATACGAAATAACCGCGCGCCCAGAAATGCTGCCCTGCGAAGTTCTGCTTGTGCTCACCGTAGGTCCGCGCCAAGTGAATCGTACTCTTGCCCTTGATGAATCCCACCACCTCCGACACCGCGTACTTGGGCGGGATCGAAAGCAGCATATGCACGTGGTCAGGCATCAAGTGGCCTTCCAGAACGCGGCATTCCTTCTGCTCGGCCAAACGTTTGAACACCTCGCCCAAATGCTGCCGAAGGCTTTCATACAGCACCCTGCGACGGCACTTCGGGATAAATGCCACGTGGTATTTGCACTCCCATACCGAGTGGCTTAGATTCTCCAGTTGGTCCATCCAGTTTCTCCGTTGCGTGTGCTTTGGTCGGCTCACGTTTGGAGTTTCTTGGATGGACTCCCGTAAATGTCAAACTGCTACTGCCACCCCGGCAGAGCCGGGGAATCTCTTTACCCTTTAGGGCGGCACATCACAGCGGACTGCCGGGGAAGACAGTCTGATGGCGAAGCACTGCGGTGAGCCGGATTCGTGGCACAGATTATTCAGCGGTCGTCGTCGGCACCCTCTGGTTCGGCGGATTCTTCGATCTCCATGTCACGGAACTCTTCAGAGTCGAAGACTTCGCCACACTCCAGGCATTCGACATATTCGGTGTCTTCGTGCCGGGAAACAATGCGTACCTTGGGATGTTTACAGATAGTTGCCATCACTTCCGGGTCGTTGGATTAACTGCTCTTTCCGCCAGATTGTATCGATCTTTGGAGCAATTTAAAACGGATATTTGTTGAATATTGGGTCTGGGCCGTGAAAATTTCCGATACTGGCCCAGAACGGTCCCAAACCGGGCTTGAAATTCCGACAGAAACGGTCGTATACTGAACACGGACCGAAGAAGTCGGATATTACATGCTGAAGCTAACGAAAAAAGCGGATTACGGGTTGATGGCGCTCAAGTACCTTGCCGAGCACCCCGAGACACCCGCGCTGAGCGCGAAGGATGTGGCTGATGCGTACGGGATTCCGGCGCAATTGCTAGCCAAGATTCTGCAACAACTGACCAAAGCGGGCCTGCTCAAGTCACATGCCGGCATGAACGGCGGCTATGCGCTGGCGCGGGATGCTCGCCAGATTTCGGCCTACGAAGTGATTCACGCGATAGACGGGCCGTTTTTCATTACCTCCTGCACCAAAGGCAGCAAGGGCTGCGATCTGACTCCGAGTTGCACGATCAAGGAGCCGCTGGCGCGGGTGAACGAGACCATTGCCGGAGTGCTGAGAAGCATCAGCATTCAGGACTTGGCGGAACACGAACAACCCGCGAAACAAGCCCCCAGAGTGCAAGAACTGGTGGCGTTGACGCTGTAAACGGAATTTTCCCCCCTCCGCGAAGCAGAGGAGCGCAATCATAAGGATGGAGCCCCAGATGAACACAGTTGCCAGCAATGTAGAAGTGCCGGAAGGCGTAAGCCTGCCGATTTATATGGATAATCACGCGACCACCCCGCTCGATCCCCGGGTTCTGGAAGCAATGATGCCCTACTTCACGAGCAAGTTCGGCAATGCGGCCAGCCGCAATCACTCTTTCGGGTGGGAAGCCGAGCAGGCGGTGGAGATTGCGCGCGAGCAGATTGCGCGGCTGATCGGGGCCACGGCCAAGGAGATCATCTTTACCTCTGGCGCCACGGAGAGCGACAACCTGGCCATCAAGGGCATTGCAGAGATGTACCGCGAGCGCGGCAACCACATCATTACCCAGGTGACCGAGCACAAGGCGATTCTGGACACCTGCAAGCGGCTGGAAAAGCACGGCTACCGGGTCACGTATCTCCCCGTCAAGGCCGACGGGCTGATCGATATGGAAGACCTGCGGCGCGCCATGGACGACCAGACGATTCTGGTGACGATCATGGCGGCCAACAACGAGATTGGCGTGCTGCAGCCGATAGCCGAAATCGGCAAGCTGTGTCACGAGAAGGGCGTGATCTTCCATACCGACGGAGTGCAGTCGGTGGGCAAGGTTCCGATCGACGTGAACGCCGACAACATCGATCTGCTTTCACTTTCGGGACACAAGATTTACGGGCCCAAGGGCGTGGGCGCGCTGTACGTACGGCGGCGCAATCCGCGGGTGCAGCTTGCCGCGCAGATTGACGGCGGCGGCCACGAGCGCGGCATGCGCTCTGGGACGTTGAATGTGCCCGGCATTGTGGGCCTGGGCAAAGCCTGTGAGCTGGCCCAGGCAGAAATGAAGGAAGAGGGCCGCCGTCTGCAAGACCTGCGCGACCGGCTGAAGAACAAGCTGGAAGCGAACCTGGACTACGTCCACGTGAACGGCTCCTGGGAACACCGGTTGCCCGGCAACCTGAACATGAGCTTTGTGTATGTGGAGGGCGAGTCGCTGCTGATGGGCATCAATGATGTCGCGGTCTCCAGCGGTTCGGCCTGCACCTCGGCCACGCTTGAGCCCTCGTATGTATTGAAGGCTTTGGGATTGGGCGACGATGTGGCGCACAGCTCCATCCGCTTCGGATTGGGCCGCTTCAACACCGAGGCCGAAGTGGACTACGTAGCGGCCAAAGTGATCGACATTGTGAAAAAGTTGCGCGAGCTTTCGCCGCTCTACGAGATGGTGAAAGAGGGCATCGACCTGACCAAGATTCAGTGGGCGGCACATTGATTAGCAAGTCAGCAGGTCAGCGAGTCAGCAAGTCGGCGACCTGACAAGTTAGCGAATCGGCGAGTGAGCCTGCCGAATCAAATGCAACAAACGCGGCTTCCCCCCGCAACAGGAGATTGAACATGGCATACAGCGACAAGGTAATTGACCACTACAACAACCCCCGCAATGTGGGCCAACTGGACAAGAGCTCAACAGAAGTGGGCACGGGCCTGGTGGGCGCGCCGGAGTGCGGCGATGTGATGCGGCTGCAAATCCGCGTAAACCCCGAGACGCAGGTAATTGAAGAGGCCAAGTTCAAGACCTTCGGCTGCGGCTCGGCGATTGCCAGCTCCTCACTGGCCACCGAGTGGATCAAGGGACGGAGCATCGACGATGCGCTGGCCATCAAAAACACCGACATTGTGAAGGAATTGTCGCTGCCGCCAGTGAAGATTCACTGTTCGGTTCTGGCCGAGGATGCGATTCGCGCGGCCATTGGCGACTGGAAGAAGAAGAACGGCGCAGCGGAGACGGCGGAAGCCGGGGCCGCGGTGGCAGTTAAGTAGTTAAGGATGCGTGCGGCTCTTGTGGCACGGCTTCAGCCGTGCCACAAGAGCCGCAAAGAGAGCACGGCTTTAGCCGCCGAGGGAATGCAACGGACAAGATGAAACTCCCTCAGGGGCTGAAGCCCGGTATTTGTTTCCTGCCAGGCGGCACGGCTAAAGCCGTGCCCTTTCAAAGCAGGCGACTGGACAGTCGTGAAGGGGTACGTATGTCGAACATGGTGACGATCGAAACGCAAACATCGCCGGCGCCGCTGGGCGGACCGATACAGGCTGCTGTCAAGCCCGTGGCTGCGCCCACGCAGGGACTGCAAGTGACCGAGAAGGCCATCAAGCGCATCCGCATTGCCATGGCCAAGGAAGGCATTTCGCCGGAACAGGGCGGACTGCGGCTGGGCGTGTTGGGCGGCGGTTGCTCGGGACTTTCGTATTCGATCAAGTTCGATACGCAGCCGCGCGAGCGGGACCGAATTTACGAGTTTGACGGTGTGCGCGTGTTTGTCGATCCGAAGTCGTTCCTGTATCTGCACGGCATGACGCTGGACTACGAAGAGACGCTGATGCGGCAGGGGTTCAACTTTATCAATCCCAACTCGACGCGGTCGTGCGGGTGCGGATCTTCTTTTTCATCGTAGAGGTTTGGTTGCGGAGAGCGGTTCCTTCGAGAGAACCCGCTCAGTGAACAGCTTTCCGTGCCCTTCACAGCCCGCTGTTTTTGGCAGGCAGTTAGAGTGCAATCATGTTCAAGGTTCTTGATTCCGCGGTTCCTATTTCCTGTTGGTCCTGTTCAATCGGCCATATAGAATCCACTTTATTTTGCCCGCATTGCAGCAAGATTCAGCCGCCCACCGGCAGCGATTTCTTCCACTTTTTTGGCCTGGATCACAAATTCAACATCGATCTGGCGATCCTTGAAAACGAATTTCACCGCCTGAGCCGCAAGCTGCATCCTGACCGCTTTGCGCGGGCCGGAGAGATTGAGCAGCAGTGGAGCCTGGCGGATACGGCGCTGCTGAACGATGCCTATCGCACGCTGAAAGACCCCATCAGCCGCACCGAATACCTGCTGAAGCTGGAAGGCGCGGAGATTGGCGAGGAGTTCAGCGGCAAAGAGCGCGCCACGAACGGAAAGAATCCGTCGCGGGTTCCCGCCGATCTGCTGGAAGAAGTTTTCGAACTGAACATGCAGTTGGAAGAGATGCGCATGGCGCGCAAAACGGGCGAGGAAGATCCCGCGCTCGAAGCCAGTTTGAAAGAAGCAAAACAAAAGTTTGATGGCCTGACGGTCGCGTCGGATGAAGATCTGCGCAGCCTGTGGAAGGTATGGGACGAGGGCGACACCGCGGTGCGCCTGTCTGCGCAAAAGAAGATGGTGGCCCTGCTCGATCGGCGGCGCTATCTGAATAACCTGGTTCGCGACGTGAACGAAGTTTTGGGAGCTTGAAAGAGAAACATGGCGGAAGGACGCGTAGTAGGAATCGATCTGGGGACCACCAATTCGCTGGTGGCATATATGCAGGGCGAAGCGCCGGTCGTGATACCGGGCGCGGACGGCTCAAACCTGGTGCCGTCGGTGGTGGCGCTGGATCCTTTGCCAGCCGAGGGTGGCCGGCCAACAGTGACGGTGGGCAACACCGCGCGCAAGGCGCTGATTGAGACGCCGGAGCGGGTGATTTACTCCGTGAAGCGGCTCATGGGCCGCGGGCTTGAAGAGATTCACGACGAGCTGAAGATGTTTCCCTTCCGCCTGGCCGAGGACGTGGAAGCGGGCGAAGTGCCGCGTATCAAGCTGGGCGAACTGAAGTTTACGCCGCCGGAGATTTCCGCCTATGTGCTGCGGCAGTTGAAGCGCAACGCGGAGCGGTTTTTTGGCGAGCCGGTGACGCAGGCTGTGATTACGGTGCCGGCGTACTTTAACGACGCGCAACGGCAGGCCACCAAGGACGCGGGCCGCATGGCTGGCCTTGAAGTTCTGCGGCTGGTGAATGAACCCACCGCTGCCGCCTTGGCTTACGGGCTCGACAAGGCTCACGTGGGAACCATTGCCGTGTACGACCTGGGCGGCGGGACGTTCGATATTTCGATTTTGAAGCTGAAGGACGGCATCTTCGAGGTGCAGTCCACAAACGGCGATACGCACCTGGGCGGCGACGATATCGACAACCTGCTGCTGACTATTGCGCTGGACGAGATTTACGCCGAGCACGGGATTGATTTGCGCGCGCACCCGAGCGCGGTGCAGGCAGTGCGCAAAGCGGCCATTGAAGCCAAGATCAAGTTGTCGTCGGAAGCGTCGGCCAGCTTCGACATTGAGCTGCCCAACGGCGACCGCTACCAGAGGGAGATTCCGCGCGCGGTTTTCGAGTTGCTCATTGAGCCGATTCTGGAACGCACGGCGGGGCCCTGCAAGCAGGCTCTTGCGGACGCGGGTCTTACACCGGAAGAGATTGACGAAGTGGTGCTGGTGGGCGGATCGACGCGCATTCCGGCAGTGAGGCAGTTGGTGGACGACATGTTCCATCTGGCGGCGCGCGGCAGGAAGCCGCACACCGAGTTGAATCCGGACGAAGTGGTGGCGCTGGGCGCCGCGGTGCAGGCGGACATTCTGGCCGGCGACTCGAAGACCACCGAAGAGATGCTGCTGCTGGACGTGACGCCGCTTTCGCTGGGCATTGAGGCTCTGGGCGGCACGGTGGCGCGGATTATCGAGCGCAACTCGACTGTCCCGGCATCGGCTACCGAATACTTTACGACCGGCGTGGACGGGCAAACCAACGTGGCGATTCATGTGGTGCAGGGCGAACGAGAACTGGCTTCCGATTGCCGTTCGCTGGCGCGCTTTGACCTGAAGGGCATTCCGCCGATGAGCGCGGGGTTGCCGCGCATTGAAGTCCGTTTCCTGATTGACGCCGACGGCATTTTGCAGGTGACGGCCAAGGAGCAGCGCAGCGGCAAGGTCGCGGAGATTGAAGTAAAGCCCACCTATGGCCTGACGGACGAGCAGGTGGAGAGCATGATTCTGGACTCCTTTGACCACGCCGAAGAGGACTTTGGCAAGCGTCTGCTGATTGAGGCGCGCAACGAGGCGGAGACGATTTTGGCGGCTGTCGATCGCGCACCGCAGAACCCGGCTTGGGCCATGCTGAGCGGCGAGGAGCAGGCGGCCATTTCCGCAGCGCGCGGCAAGCTGGAAGCCGTGAAACTGGGGCAGGACGCTTCGGCGATTCGCGCCGCGACCCTGGCGCTGGACCAGACCACGCGGCGCTTTGCCGAGTTGATGATGGATGCCGCGGTGACGACCGCCATTCGCGGCAAAACGATGGGCGATGCGGGCAAAGCGATGGGCGAGGCGGTGACTGCGCCGCATGAGTTTGCTCCGGCAGAGTTTAGATAGCAGCGAGTCAGCGGGTGGGCACGGTGCCGATTCGGACTTTATGCTTTCCTACCCATGGCGCAAAGGCGCGCCATGGATGGGGCGCCCAGAGTGTGGTGCGGTATGAGCAAGTTGCACGAGGAGTTCGGACTTATGAGTGAACCAACAGAGAAGAACATTTCCGCCGAGAAGCTGGTGCGCGTCACCTTCCAGCCCGAGGGCCGAACGGTGGAGTTCGAGTTTGGCACGCTGCCCTATGACCGTCACGGCAAGCCAATGTCGTTTCTTGACGTGGCCGAGAACTACGGCATCTTTCTGGATCATGCGTGCGGCGGCGTTTGCGCCTGCTCCACTTGCCATGTGCTGATCAAAGAGGGCGAGAAGGGACTGACCCCGGCGGACGACGACGAACTGGACCGGCTGGATATGGCTGCCGACCAGCAGTTGAACTCGCGGTTGGGATGCCAGGCCGTGATTACCAGGCCCGGCGATTACGTGGTGGAGATTCCCAAGTGGAACCGCAACTACGTGGCCGAAGGCAAGCCGCTGACGCTGGCGGAAACAAAGTAAGGAGCCCCAATGCCGCGCGAGATTCATTGGACCGACGCCGAGGAAATCGGCATTCAGTTGCAGGAGAAGTATCCAGATTTGGACCCCTTGACGGTGCGTTTCACCGATTTGCATCGCTACGTGACCGAGTTGGAAGGGTTCGCCGACGATCCGGCCAAGTCGAACGAAGGCCGTCTGGAAGCCATTCAGATGGCCTGGCACGAGGAGTTCGAGGACGCGCAGGGATAAGGCAGCCGCCCGGCTGCTTCCATCCCTGGCCTATCAGTAGTTTTCGCGCCGTTCGGTCCAGCCGAAGGCGCTTTCGAAGTGCTCGAATTCCCTTTTCTCTCCCGGCACCAGATACACACTGAGAACGTCGAAGCGCACCTGTGGCGCAGTCTCCTGGGGTAGCTGGCGCACGTACTGGCGGGCGAGGCGGCGAAGAACACTGCGCTTGTGGGAGTCGACGGCGATTTCGGCAGGACTGGCGTCGCGGGCGGTGCGCGCCTTCACTTCAACTACGCACAACATGGGCCCCTGCCAGGCAATCAAGTCCAGGTCGCCTGGGGTGTCGCCCGAAGACCAGCGGCGCGCCACGACCGTGTAGCCCTTGCGTCGCAGGTAGAAGAAGGCCTCGTCTTCGCCTTCGAGTCCGGTGGCCAAGTGGGCTGGCGTGTCTTCCGTAGAGCCGCGCCAGCGCGCCACACGGTCTAACCCGTCCAATCCGCGCTCAACACAAGTTAGCCGCATCCGCTGGAACAATTCCATGGGAGACCATTGTCGGCTGGATCGGTGAAAGGCGCAAATTTGGTGCGGAAATGCCAGGGTTTGTGCCATCCCACCCCAGCCACAAAAGCAAGAGCGCGGCGAGGGTGGGGCGCCCGGACATTGATTCCAGGAAAACAGGCGGGACGAATCGCGGCATAAAATGAAATGAACTCATGACGAACGCGAAGCTTCAGACAGCAGTTCCGCAACGCAAAGCGGCCACCAAGACATCGATTGTGCTGGCTTTTGCCTGCGTGTATTTTTTCTGGGGCTCGACCTATACGGCGATTCGGATTGGGGCGGCGGAGATGCCGGCGCTGCTGCTGGCGGGAACGCGGTTTCTGATTGCGGGCGCGATTCTGCTGGCATGGTGCCGCTGGCGCGGCTTGCGGATAAGCTGGCCTCCGAAGACCATGCTGGTGCTGGGCGCGGTGGGGCTGCTGCTGCTGGGCGGCGGCAATGTGGGGCTGGTGTATGCGGAGCGCACCGTCCCCAGCGGGCTGGCATCGCTGGCGCAGGCGGTGGTTCCGCTGTATGTGGCGCTGATTGAGATGGCTCTGCCGGGCGGCGAACCGCTGCCGGCGCGCGGCTGGCTGGGGGTGGTGCTGGGGATTGGCGGGTTGGGCGTGATGCTGCGGCCCACGCTGCACAGCGGCCTGGCCGGCAACAGCTTGCAGTTGTGGGCCATTGGCGCGCTGCTGGCCGGAGCGCTGTCGTGGACCGTGGGCAGCATTTTGTCGCGGCGCAAGCGGCTGCCGGTGAACAGCTTTGTGGCTGCGGCCTGGCAGATGCTGCTGGCAGGCGCCTTCAGTACCTTGCTGGGCACAGTTCTGGGCCAGTGGCCGCAGTTCCATTTGAACGTGGCCTCAATGGGCTCACTCGCTTACTTGGTGACGGGCGGCTCGCTGCTGGGCTATACGGGTTTCATCTACCTGATTGAGAACGTGCCGGTGGCCAAGGTGACGTCGTATACCTATGTAAACCCGGTAGTTGCGGTGCTGCTGGGATTCTTTCTGCTGCACGAGCGGCCAGCGGCGACCGAGTATGCGGGGATGGGCTGCATTCTGGTGGCAGTGTTCCTGCTGACCACGGCGCAGATCAAGGCGCGGCCGCGGGCTGCGGAAGATCTGGAGCAGTTGCCGGCGGAGTAGGGGCGGAGGGGTTAGAAGTTGGTAACTCTGCTGCCCAAAACGCATGCAAGAAATGTGTATGCGGGAGTACACACTTTTTGGGAAGAATTGGACAATTTGGGTGTTTTTTCGCACGACATAAAGCGTTTTATCGAGTGCCAATACGCGTTAATTACGGCATAAAAGCGGGCGGTGGGTCAATAGATGTTACTCTCCGACGCTCAAAACGAGGATGGTGGATTTTCTGTTCTTCTGGAGGGTCAGCTTCGTGCTTTCCCATCCATTCGCCAGAAAAAAGGCGAATGGATGGGGCACGGAATGAGCACAACTTCACGCGGTCAGAAACCTAGCGGATGCGGAAGTTGTAGGCCACGCCGAAGGAGACGATGGGGTAGGTCTTGAGCGGGTCCAGATCGTTTTTGTACTTGGCAATCTGGGCCTGGAGGTTGGCTTGCACGGAGGGGTCGGTGGCGACATTGACGCAGTTGAGGCCCTGGGCGTCGCAAGCCTGCCCGGAAGTGAGCGCCACGTTGATGTCCGGAGAACCGATGAAGGCCACACCCACTTCGAACGGGAAAGAGAAGTGGCCGCCGCTGCGGGGAATGACGTTGCCCCAGCCGGCGGTGATGGTGGGAGCGGGATTCGTGGTGTGGAGGCCGAAGGTTCCGACGCCTATCACTGGATTGGTCGCCGAGGCGTAGTAGGTGTAGTCACCGAGGGTGAAGCTGGTACCGGCATTGGCGGTAAAAGTGGCGCTGGCGCTGTTGGTGTTGCGAAAGAGCACGCCGGGACTGAAGCGCAGGCCGTGGTTGGGGAAGGGGTAGAAGTCCAGCGAGACCCCGGCCGAAGCAAAGTCCAGATTGGCATCCACGTTGAAGCCGTTGGTGGAGATGTTGTTGACGGTGTACTTGAAGAGGTTGCCGGTGCCGCGCACGTTGAGGTACTTGCACAGGTTGGTGGCGGCCATCATGTTGACGCCGAGCGGGGAGACGCCAGCGCCGAGCGCGATGCGCGAAAGCGGTTTGGGAGCGAGCGCTGCCTTTTTGGCCTTGCGGGTCAAGGCAGCTTGCTGTGCGGCGGAGTGCGCAGCGGAAGGCGTGGGCGTCTGAATGGGATAAGGAATGGACGTGGACTGGGCCACGAGGGCGCAGGGCAGGGCCAGCAGGACAGCGCAGGCGAGAAATGCGGATCGATTCACGAAAGAGCCTCCAGGAAGATTGAACAGCGTTCCTGTCACAAGAGAGATTCCCACCCATGGTTGCAGCGGTCCGGGGACCAAGGCTCCAACCGGAGCGCTGACCTGATACGCGCCGTCCTGAGACGTGGCAACCTGGGGCAGGGGTTTTCCGTAACGGTACCATGCCAGGCAGACTCTGTACGCCGAAATCCCGGCGCATGTACCGAAGTGTCCAATACAGACAACTCCTGTTGCGGAATGAATTTTGACATGACTTTGGAGTAAAAGCTGAGCCGCTTTGCACGGTGCAGGCGAACACGCGGCAGGGGTAATGCCTTAAGCTGAGCGCATGGTGAAGCTGGACCGGGAAGCGAAGATCGACAATCTGCGGCGGGAACTGCTGGAGTGGTACGCACGCAACCGGCGCGATCTGCCCTGGCGGCGGAGCCAGGATTCCTATGCCGTCTGGGTCTCGGAGATCATGCTGCAGCAGACCCGCGTGGCGGTGGTGGTGGATCGCTACCAGGCATTCATGGAGCGGTTTCCGACGCTGGTGTCGCTGGCGCTGGCGCCGGAAGAAGATGTGCTGGCCCTGTGGAGCGGCCTGGGCTACTATCGGCGGGCGCGCATGCTGCACAAGGCGGCGCAGTTTGTGGCCGATCATCACCAGGGCAATCTGCCGGCCACTTCGGAGCAATTGCGTCTGCTGCCCGGTATAGGCGCCTACACGGCTGCGGCCATTGCCAGCATTGCCCAAGGAGAACGGGTGGCGGTGGTGGATGGCAACGTGGAGCGGGTGCTTTGCCGCCTGTCCGGCTGGGATGCGGGAGGCCGCACCGGCGGCGCCGCCCAGAGGCGCAAGATTGAGGCCCTGGCAGCGGAACTGGTGGACCCGCAGCAGCCCGGGGACTTTAACCAGGCGATGATGGAGCTGGGCGCGACGGTTTGCACGCCGCGCAGCCCGCAATGCCTGGTTTGCCCATTGGCTGGGAACTGCAAGACGCGCGGCGAGCACAAGACCCAGCCACGACCCCAGATGCTGAGCCGCGAAGTGGCTCATGCCCTATCGGTCCGCATGGGGCAGCAGGCTGGCGAGTCCAATCGGGAAGTACTGCTGGAGCAGCGGCCGCCTGCGCAGACCGTGATGCCCGGCCTGTGGGAGTTGCCCATGCTGCGCGAGGCGGAAGTGCCCGAGAAAGAGCTGCGCATGACGGTGCGCCACGCCATTATGCATGTGAATTATTACGTGCGCATCCGCACGGTTTTTGAGGACGACGTGGAGGCGCTGGCCGTGGCCGGCGGGGAGCGGCGCTGGGTTGCGCTGGGCGCGGCTGCCGGGATGGCGCTGACCGGACTGACCCGCAAGGTGCTAACAAGGGCGCACCTGCTGCCTTCCGCCTCGCTGGATAGCATTGCTCCGCGGGCAGATGCGGACGTAGTCTGATAGCCAGAGCATTTTTCCTGATGGTATACAGGAAGAAGCGTTCCCTCAGGGGCTGCGGAAAAACACAGGGGTTCGGGTGGAATTGGCGGAAAGCACGCCGCAGGGGCTGAAGCCCGAGTTGATTTAAAGCGGCTTACGGCACGACTGAAGTCGTGCCCTGACGCTTGTTGCCGTTCTTGAGAGTTTTTCCGCTGCCTGTAAAGCCCCGATGATTTTGTGGTCTTTGCGGCACCCTTCGACAGGCTCAGGGCAGGCTTTGAAGCCGCGCCCTTTAAAAACAATGGCATTCGCTTCAACTGAAGCCGTGCCCTTTCAAAACTTCGGCACTCGCTGCACCTGAAGCCGTGCCCTTTCAAAAAGCACTCTGCACCAACTTCGAATTTGCCCAAAATTGCTTTTCTTCCAGGCACTTTTGTTGCTTTCAAGCGTCTCGGCGACGGGGCGCACAACCACAGGGAGACTCGATGTACCTCAAGCAGATTTTTGCGATTGCGGCTGCCGTTATTCTGTACGCAGCCGCAGCACCTTCCCAGCAGCCCGCAGCCAATCTGACGCCTGAAATTGCCGGTCTGCCAGCGGCAGCGCGCGCCGCAGCCAATTCGATTGATCCGGAGAAGATTCGCGCCCATGTGCGCTTTCTTTCGCTGGACCTGCTGGAGGGCCGCGGCCCCGGCAAGCGCGGCGCGGAACTGGCTGCCGAGTACATTGCTACCCAATTTGCGCTGGACGGCCTGGAACCGGCGGGCGACAACGGCACCTACTTCCAACGGGTTCCGCTGATGGCCGTGCATACGGTTGAGGACAAGACCAAATTCTCTTTTGTCCCCGCCAGCGGCAAGCCGGTGGAGCTGGCCTACGGGACGGAGATTGTTGCAAAGGATCAGACCGGTCATGCGACCGCGGAGATCGATGCGCCCATTGTTTATGTGGGGTACGGGATCCACGCGCCAGAGTACGACTGGGACGACTATGCAGGCGTGGATGTGAAGGGCAAGATTGTGCTGCTGATTGTGAACGAGCCGCCCTCGAACGACGAGAAGTTCTTCAAGGGCAAGGCGCTGACCTACTACGGCCGCTGGACCTACAAATACGAAGAAGCGGCGCGGCGGGGAGCGGTGGGCGTGCTGATCATCCACCGGACCGATCTGGCCAGCTATGGCTGGGAGGTGGTGC
>CAVZNE010000317.1:0-5417 GCA_963776445.1 Terriglobales bacterium | reverse complement strand
CACCGGGCGCCCCGCGGCCAGATAGGTCACAATCTTCGACGGAAAAACAATATCGGACACGGATTTCTGTTGCGTCAGCAAACATATGTCGCTTGCCGCCAGCAACCCTCGAAACTCCTCCGCGTCCAGCAAGGGCAGAAACCGCACATTGCGCACATTCAATTCAGCAACGCTGCGCTGAATCCTCGCTGCAACCGCGCCATCCCCAACCAGCATAAAAAGCATCGAGTCATCGGAACTATTCAATGAGGCAGCATCGACGATGACGTCCAGTCCCTGCTTCACTCCCATATTGCCACTGTGAGTTACCAGAAACTTGTCTCCCAGGCCATAGCGCTGACGGAACGCGATTCCCTCTTCTGGCCCAATGTCGCTTAGCGACTCGTCCATGCGCGGTTCGAGCAGTTCTACATTTTCCGCGGGAACGCCTTTGTTGACGATTTGCTCCCTCATGCCGTTTGTCAGCGTGGTTACCAGAGAGGCATGGCGGTACGCCGCCTTCTCGACCTTATACAGAAGTTTCAATGCCCAGGATGGAAGCATGCCGAGCTCTGCAGCCGAGTCGGGCTGAAGGTCCTCCACGTCAAAGACATAGGGAATTCGCCACAGGCGGCTCAGCAGGATGGCATTCACCGCAAGTCCCAGCGGGGGAGAAACAACTAGCAACAGGTCAGGACGCCTACGTGATATTGCGCGGATCATCGAGGAGATGATGAAACTCCCCTCATGCAGAATGCGCTTCAGAGAGGTAACCCGGCTGGGAACATACGCATAACCGCGGAGTATCCTGACGCCCTTCCGCTCTTCGCTTGAGAAGAGCTTGTCGGCATATTCGGCAGGAACCTTCCATTCCGGATAATAAGGAAAAGTTGTACACACCTCGACGTCGTGCCCTGCGGATGCAAGGTGTTCTGCGCGATAAGTCGTAAAGGCGCCAATCCCTGTGACTTCCGGCCAATAGTTGATGCTCAGTATCAGGACTTTCATCTATCAACCTTCCGATGGGCACATGATAAAGCCAGACCACATTCTGGCTTTATTCCTTGTCAAACGAGACCCGCCCTGCGACTTACTGTGAAGCTGTGAAACGCATTATTGTGTATCGATTTGCGTTTTCCATTTGCTTCGCTGTGCCGTCACTCTAAAGTTTCAGCTTCCACACTGACACATAGCCTCTCGCCGTCCAGACCAACTCGCTGTCTGAAAGTCGCAAGGTCCCCGCGTTCGCAGCCGGTACTCGCGAGTATACAATCGCGCCGGATATGTCAAAAAGTCCAGGCTCCGCTGGCGCGGGCGCGCACTCAAACTGTACGGATGATAGGTATATCTTGCTGCATACTTCCTTGTAACTCGAATCCATAAGCGGGACGGCCGGTCCGATAAAGCCGTCGATATGGTTCACGCGCATGTACTTCTCAACTCCCATGGTGGCAATATCGGTCTGGAACTGCGTATCCCCCATCAGGCCGTCCAGAGGAATGATCTGAACATTTGAGTAATACGCCAGCCTGCCGGGTTGGTCGAATGCCAACGCGCGATGAACTCCAGCCTGCTTCTCCACCACTTCGTAGAACTGCCTCGCAGCGTTTGCCTCAGGCGGCCTCCTGTAAACATGCTGGTAGCTTTCCCTTACCCACATAAGCGCGAGCAAGATAACGCATAGCACGCTCACTGGTACTGCCAGCCAACGCCGCTTCTCCAGGATCACAAAACTGATACGGGCCAGCATCACTGAGGCCAGCAATATCCAACTCGTGTAATACCAGGTCCAGCGCGTCTCGCCCGACATCCTGAAACTGATGTAGAGAGCATGGCACACGATGCCAGCCGCAAATGGAACTTCCACGGTCCGAAAGAACAAGTCTCTCTTTGTCAGCGCCAATCCGATCCCACATACGACAATTAACGCAAAGGATGCCAGCGCCACATGGGGCAGATTGGAACCCAGACTGTGGTTCACCCCGCTGTTCACCTTCAGCATCCCACTGATCGGTTGCCAGATATGAAAGTAGACGCGATTGCTCGCCAGATACGCGCCCCAAAGCACCGCGTAAACCGGTATCGTTGCGATCTGCAGCCAGCGCCGGCCCGCCTTCCACAGAACCGCCGTTACTGAAATCCACAACAATGCAATGATGAAGATATTGTCCAAGCGGCTTAGCACTGCGAGCGCTTCCACTAGACTGAAGACAAAGGCTCTCGTTTCGCTCGGCTTCGCCACGAGTCGATAAGCGCTCAACATCCCGAGAGCAAGAAACAACCCGCTCAGCGAGCCTTCCGAGCCTAGTTGCGTCAGAAAGCAGAAGGGCACCAGAAGCAATAACGCTATCGGCCAGAGATCGCCGCCGGTCTTAAGCAGAACGCGGCGAACGGTCAGCAGCATCAATGCATCCAGCAGCACGATGACTCCGGCCACGACATGGATCGCCAGCAGCCGCTCCGGAAAGAACTTGAATACTGCGGCGCACACCAGCATCCACAAAGGGTGATACCCATTCGTGGGCATCAAATTGTTAAAGGTGCTGCCCATTCCGCGTGCAAAATTCCAGGCTACCTGCAGGTAAAAATAGCTGTCGTCGGCATAAAGATTCTCCGGCTTGAGGATGAAGACCAGGCCATAAAGCCCCACCAGTATGGACGCCACGATCCCCAGCGCGCGGTTCACACTGAGAGGAAGCATCGCAATGCGTTCCGCATTCTCGCCAGACGCGGGGGACACTTTTGCCTCCATCCTGGTTACGTTCATGCGATTGTTCTCCAACAGGACATTCCGGATTAGTCCGGCTGCCTGCATCAGTTGTTTTTTGGCAATTCCAATGAAGAGCGGGTCCGGCGCGGGATTGCCTGTCAACCGCCGGAGTGTTCAACCTGCCTTCATCACGGCAACTTGTTCACGCTGTTTCTAGTAACTCCCGCGATCGCCTGGCCCCTCTGTTTTATTCCAGTTGGGATGAGGCCGGGTATGATAGCCATTCAAATAGCGATAGAGGTCACGATAGCCGTAGCGAGCCGGATAGATACCCACTAGTGGCAGTGTCCAGCAGGTCGAATAGACCGCCAGAGCAAGCCAGGAAACACCGATGCGTAATCGGCTCAAACCACGTGGCGGCCAAATTGCAGACTGACCTGCAGATTTACGGTCGATAAACAGCAGCATTAGGAGGAGACACATCGCATGGATATATATCCACCGGCCCCAGTCTGTGACTACGTAAAAGAGGATAAGCGAATTAAGGAAGGCGATCGCAAATGCGACGACCAGGACCTTGGCGCCGCGGCGAGTTACAGAGTCTTTCATCAAATGGAAAAGCAGATATGCCGCAGGAGCCAAAGACAAGATGATTCTTGGTCCGTAAAGAAGAGGATAATCGTAATGGACGAACGTCACCTTGACTTCATTTATGGTAAAGGCAAGACTATGGGTGAAGTAAAAAATTGCCCCGCCGCAAATGCCCTGGTCTTTCGCGAGCACTGTCCCCCCCACCGACTTGCACACTGCTTCCGCAATCTGCCAGGTGCCAGGATGCATGGCCACTGCAACGAAAGAGGCGCAGACAAGGATAACCGGGGCGATACAGACCTTGATACACCGACGCCATTGAGGAATGGCGATGATCACGACGGCAAAGTGATAGGGAAGGTAGAGTGAGACGCCTTCATGCGAAAGGATACAAATTTGCGTAATCCCGATAAGCAACAGTGAGGAAGACAAAGGATGGTCAGACAGCCAATTGTCTGATCCTGGTCCCGAACGGCGGCGTGCGAGACAGATCAACAGCGCCAGAAAAGCGAAGAGCATAATCTCTTTGCGAGAGCCGGCCGTGGGGCCAAGGACCTGAAAAGCAAGCGTAGCAGGAGAGAGGAGGAAGGCGAGAATTGCCCAACTCCACCTGACTTCGCGAAGCAGAAGATACACGGTCAGGAAAATGAATCCATAGAGCGCCACCTGCAAACTGGCGACAACCCACGGAAGCTGGATGTGAGTAAGCTTAGCCAGCATCAGTAGTACTTCACCAGTCAGGCCTCTGCGGACGAACCCCCCGCTATAGTTAATAAGCCAGTCTCCTATAGCGTAGCCATGACTTACTCTGGCATTAAACCAGATAAAGCAGCAAGTGGCTATGAACAGGCTCAGGAGGTAAGCGCCAACGCCACGGCGGATAGATTGACTCTTCATCATGCCAGGGCCCCCTTTCCCGAGTCGGAAGATCCGTTTGCTATCCGCATGCGATGGCCTGCGCCAGAAGTCGTCTTTGATTGCGATATTCTCAAGCCCGCGCCGACGTCCGGACCCCGCCTCGCGATGTCGCTGTGAGATGGATAAGCTCACTTATCGGGGTCCGCGCGCCGCCTGGCGAGCGCACCGCGTAGAGTCGTGAAGTTATTTCACGCCGGGCACCATCAAGTAGTGGCGGTCGTTACTTGCTACGTTCACAAAATCAAACTGCCGAATGGGCACCCAGTTGTCGAGAGGGAGATATGCCGCCACGGATCGCTTCTGTGTCTCCGTGAGAAAGAGCAGTTGAGGATGCTGGTCGACGCACCAACTGATTCGCTCTGCCTGGGTCTTTCTGGCCGCCTCGCGGCCATTGACGAGGCCACTGATGTCGCAGACGCTGGCGCCCGTGAAATAGCCCACAAATCCGACGTCCCCGGCGATCACTGTGCGGTTCCGATATTGTTCCAGTCCCGCGCCGCGCATCGCTTGAAAGGTCGCCGCGCGGCCCTGCATGGCATGGAGCGCGTAATGCCAGTCAAACGGGAGAAGGCAAAGAAAGATAGCAGCGCACGCCCCTAGCATCGGCCAGACGAGTCGCGGATCGCTGCATGCGCAGGACTGCTGCTTTCTGAGGTTCTCCCACTCCAAGGCATTCCAGAGCGTCGAAAAGAAGAGCGGCCAAAGGATGTAGCGTATGCCTTCGATGGCAATTCCGCGCTCACAAGCAAGAAAGAGAACCAGGGGGAAACTCACATTTACACATAGCCACACGAGAAGCAATCCTTTGCTGCTTCGCCCCTTCAGCATTCCTCCTAGCAGAAACAGAGCCGAAAGGACGGCGAGCAAGGTTGCACTGAGCCCAAACAGGATTGAGCTGAGGATCGCATGGGCAACCCCGAATAGAGGTCCGAGGGAGGGACCACCGCTTTTTGCAATCGCGGTGTCAGGCAAAACACTGCCAAGGATAAGTCTTATGCCTACGAGAGCCAGAGTTGCGCCGAGAAGCAGCGGAGCCGACTCGAGAAGCACCAGGAGCTTTCTACCGCGCATCCTTGGCACAGCGAGTCGTGCAATCAGAATGGCGCATGTGGCTAGAAGCGCCAGGCTTGCGAGTTCGACACGCAGGAGGACGAGAAGAGTTCCCAAGAACGCCTGTCCCACGCTGCGCAGGTTCCGGCCGCCCTGGCCGGTGCGCGTC
>CAVZNE010000316.1:0-3922 GCA_963776445.1 Terriglobales bacterium | reverse complement strand
GCAAAGTGTACCGTTGGGATCATGGGTGAGGATGTCGTTGAGGGCGGCTATGCGGTCCATAAGGGGGTGGCCAGTGATCAGTGGTCAGTGGCGAGTCAAGACGAGACTACTACAACTTCGGTCGCGCTGCCGACTGTGCTGCGAGGTGGCGGGGACTCCAGCGACTGATTACATGGCGAGTCCCGACGATTTCAGGATTTGGCTTCAAAAGTGGAGAATTAGCGAATGGCTTGTCCGTTTTTCATGCCGGTGGAGAAGTTGGAGAACGGGGCATGGCTGCATGCGGGGCGGCTGCCGCTGGGATGCGGATGGGATGGGCATTGCACTGTGCCGGGGCATGAGGGTGAGGCTCCGTCGCAGGAGGAGTTGCGGGAGTTTTGCAACCTTGGCTATGCGGAGGGTTGTGGCCGGTTGCCACGGGAGCGGGCGTGGGATTCGGTGCGGTTTGCGGCCAGGACCATGTGCAGTGAAGGGAAGAACGGGACTGGTGGCGAGCATTCAAGTTCGTTACGTTTGCGAGCGTGGGCATCGTCCGGCGGAGCATGGGACGCTGGAGTTTGATACGGCGGCGGAGCGGTGGGGAGGGAACAGCGGCATCGCGACAGCCGAGTGCAGCGCATGGCGGAATGCTTTCTGGAATCGTATGTCAGGACGCCTTGGGTCTTTGCCCACCGGAAATACCCGCTTCCCGGTTCCAGCCAGCCTTCGCCCGCCTTCTGGTAGCATTCTCTTTGGAGATTTTCAGAATGGATGCCTTGAACAGCGCGGGCCTTGGCGCCCGCCGCAATGAAGATATCGCTCTCGATCTGTTGAAATTTGTGGCCGCGACGGCCGGCGTAGGCCGCACTGCCGCGCCCTCCACCGGCTTCAGCGGCGCTGCCGCCCCCAAGCCGGAAGAGCACGTCACCGAGTTGCTCTCGCTCTACAGCCGTTGCCTGAAGGCCGTGGAAGGCAAAGAGCCGGAGAAAGAGGCAGCAAAATAGCCCGCCTTCTGCGTGTTGCCGTTGCCGGGGCCGGGGCCTTTGGCAAAAACCATCTTCGCGTCTACCGCGAGCTGGAATCGGACGGGCTGGGCGTTGCCCTGGTCGCATGCCTGGAACGCGACCCGGCCCGCGCCGCCAGTGTCAAGGCCAACTACGGGATTCCGGTGTTTTCTACCCCGGAAGAGCTGCTGGCCGCCGATCTCGACCTGGATGCGGCCACGGTCGCCGTGCCCACGCTGCACCATCATGCGGTGGCTTCGCAGTTGCTGGATGGCGGGCTGGACCTGCTGGTTGAAAAGCCCCTGGCTGCCAGCCTGGCCGAGGCCGACGACCTGATTGCCCGCGCCGGCAAGGGCCAGCGGATTTTGCAGCCCGGCCATTTGGAGCGCTTCAATCCCGCGGTTCTGACCGCGCAGCCGCGCCTGCACCGGCCCATGTTTTTCGAGTCGCACCGGCTGTCGATCTTCACGCCCCGCGCGCTGGATGTGGACGTGGTGCTGGACCTGATGATTCACGACCTGGACATCGTGCTCACGTTTGCCAACTCCGAGGTGCGCGAAGTGCGCGCCGTGGGCCTGCCGATTCTGTCGCCCAAGGTGGACATTGCCAACGTGCGCGTGGAGTTCGAGTCCGGCTGCGTGGCGAACTTTACCGCCTCCCGCGTGTCCACCGAGCGGGTGCGCAAGCTGCGCTACTTTGAGCCGCGCCAGTACGTTTCCATCGACTATGCCCGCCAGGATTTGCTGGTGATTCAGGTGGATGACGCCGGCGCAACCAACATCCCGCCAGAGATTACCGCCCTGATCGCTTCCGGCAAAGCCGATCCCGGCCTGCTGGCCAAGCTGGCTTCGGCCGGCGCAGGCGGTCCCGCTCCGGGGCTGTCGTTCGTCAAGCCGGAGGTCAAGGCGGGCGAGCCGCTGAAGCTGGAGATTCAGTCGTTCCTGGATTCGGTCCGCACCCGGAACGCTCCGCGCGTCACCGCCCGTCAAGGCCGCAATGCGCTGGCGCTTGCTTTGGAGATTCAATCCTCCATGGCCGCTCATGCCCACCGCGCGGGCCTCGACGACTTTTTCCTGCCTGTCGCGTAGAGCGGCCTTTCACGGCCCCAGAACCTACTAAAACGACTTGGCCTGTAACCCATGAAGCAGGGGTTACAGGCCAAGATTTTATCGGTATCCAGTGTTGTAAATGTGACCGACCAGTACTCTACGGGTGCCCCCCCCCCGCCGCGTCTTTGTTTTTGCGGCTAGGGTGGGCAAGCATGAAGCTCGGCCCGCAATTCCCTTTCACCTTCCAACCTCTAATTGAAGCCCCGTGCCCCATCCTTGCGACTTTTTCTGTCGCAAGGGTGGGAAAACAGAATGCTCGAGCTGCAAGCCTTTATTTCGGTTGCGCCGGGGTAGCCGGAGCCGCTGGAGCCGCAGGCTTGGCAACCGTACCCGGCTGGTCCGGGCTGGCCGGATTCGCATGGATCGCATGCCCGCCGGGCATTCCGCCCATCCCATTCATTCCGCCCATGCCGGAATGGTTGGCCGGCAGCTGCATCTCCATCACGTCCACCAGTTCCACATCGAAGATCATGTCGGCCTTTGCGGGAATTCCGGGATTCTTGGGATCGCTGGATGGATGGCCCAACTCGCCGTACGCCAGTTGGTACGGGATAAACAGGCGGCGCTTGCCGCCGACCTTCATGCCTTCAAAACCCACTTCCCAGCCGGCAATCACTCTCCGGTAACCCTGCGGAAAGATAATCGGCTGCGCCTCACCCTGCTTGGGCTTGCCGTCGGCGTCCAGCACCGGCTTGCCATCCTTGTCCAGCACCGGAGGCCGAGGATGGTCGTAGGACGAGTCGAACTTGCGCCCATCGGCCGCCAGCCAGCCGGTGTAGTGAACCTTGTACAGCTTGCCGGGCTCGGCCACGGCGCCGGCGCCGATCTTGATGTCCTCGTAGCGCAGGACGAAGGCGGTCTTCACAATGCCCTTGACGGCGGGAACTCCAGGGGGCAGCTTGACGCCCACGGCGGACCCGGCCGGTCTGACGGCGGACGCGGACGGTTTGGCGGTTTTGGCAGCAGTTGTCGCCGGTTTGGCTGCGGGAACAGCCGCTTTTGCCGGGGTTTGGGCGATTGCGGCAGCGGCGCTTGCCGCCATCAACAGAATCAAAACAGTCTTTTTCATAATGAGGTGAGCTCCAGCGTACTTCTCTACGGGAGTCTATCAGGCCTTGCCGGCTCTGCCGACTCACAATGGAAGGAACTGGGTGCCCCATCCATCGCGCTTTTTGCGATGGGTGGGTAAGCATACACTTTGCGGTTACCCTGTTTTTTGTTGAACTTGCATTCTTGTTTCTTATCAAGCGTCACCGCGCCTTCACCCCGCCAGCAAGCCCGCCAGCAGCGCAGTGCGCGGGGCCAGGTGCTCCACCACAATTGATTCGTGCCAGGCGTGAGCCCCTTCGCCCACCGCGCCCATGCCGTCCAGCGTGGCAATTCCCAGCGCCGCGGTAAAGTTGCCGTCCGATGCGCCGCCGGTGGCCGCTTCCTCCAGTTCAAACCCCAACTCCGCCGCCAACTCGCGAGCCTGCCGGTAGAGCTTCACCCCGCCGCGCTTGCGTTCCATCGGCGGGCGATTGATGCCGCCCGTCACAGTCAGCGTGCAGCGTTTGTCCGCCGCCTTCAGCCCGGCAAACCTGCGCTCCATGCGCGCTCCGTCGGCCTTGCGGGCAATCCGCACATCCACCTCGGCCCAGGCCTCGGCGGCCACCACGTTGGTCTTCGAACCGCCTCCCACCACGCCCACATTCACCGTGAGGCCGCGCTTCAGGTCGGTCCAGCCGCTCACCGTTTCCACCACCCGGGCCAGTTCGCGGATGGCGCTCGCGCCCTTCTCGAAATCCACTCCGGCATGAGCCGCCACGCCCTCGATCTTGATCCTCCAAC
>CAVZNE010000315.1:0-4258 GCA_963776445.1 Terriglobales bacterium | reverse complement strand
AAGTGCGCGTCTCGCCGCTCCTTTGCCAGCCTGCCACCGCGCCGGACGCCGGGAACGGGTCGAACTTGGCTTTCCGGGCTTCCTGTGCCGGAGCCGGAGTTGGAGCAGTAGTTGGCGCCACGGCGGCCTCCTGCACCGGCTGCGGCTGAGTGGCTGCGCCAAGCGGCGGCGCAGCAACCGCGGCGCGCGCCAGCAATATCTGGCTGCTGGGCGAGCGGCTTTCGCCAATGCTTGTCACGTAGACTGCCGGGTGCTCCTGCAGCGGACAGGCATACTCGCATGCGCCGCAGCCCACGCAACGGCTGGGATCGACGCGCGGCTGCTTCAGCATCTTCTTATTGCCGGCCGAGTCAATCACCTCGGCCTCCTGCACATAGATAGCCTTGGGCGAAACCGGGCACCACTCTTCGCAAACAATGCACTCGGTGGCCATGGCCCAGGGCAGGCAGCGCCCGCGGTCATAAAATGCCGTGCCCAGGCGGATGGGCTGGCTCTGTTGCTGCGCGCCCACGCCCACCACCCAGCCCTTTTCCTTGGGCGTAATCTGCCAGATCGCTCCGGTGGGGCAAACCTCGGAGCACATCACGCAACTGGGCTCGCAGTAACCGATGCGCGGCACCAGCGTGGGCGTCCAAAGGCCTTCCAAACCGGCCTGCTCCAGCGTGGGATGCAGCGCCGTGTTGGGGCAAACCTTCATGCACTCGCCGCAGCGGATGCAGCGGGAGAGGAAATCCTTTTCATCCAGCGAGCCGGGCGGACGCAACAGCCGCTCGTGGCGGCTTTTGCCCATGCCGGTGTTGGCGCGCATCAGCGGCACAATCGCCGCGCCGGCCGCAATGCCGGTCAGGGCTTTGCGGCGGCCTATATCGGGCGAGGCCACTTCCTGCTCGTTGCGGAAAAAGCGGAAATTGAGGCTGTCATGCGGGCAACTGCCCACGCAGTTCATGCACATCAGGCATTCGGACTTGTGCCACGGCACGCCGCCAATGGGGTCGTCGCCGCCCTGGCAGTGCATCAGACACTTGTTGCATTTGTTGCAGGTGGCCGCGTCCTTGTGCAATCCCAGTACCGACCAGCGGGAAACCGCGCCCAGCAGCGCGCCCAGCGGGCAAATCGAGCGGCACCACAGCCGGGTAATGCGCAGGCTGGCCGCCAGAATGGCAATGAACAGTACGCCCAGCACCAGACTTTGGGCGTAGTGCGGCTGACGCAGATCGAGCACCGTGTAGTGCAGAATCGTGTGCTGCGTCTGGCCCGTCGCCTTGATGGCCGCTACATGACTGGTTTCCAACGGGGTGAGCACGGCGCCCGCGGCGGCGTTGAAGGCCGGCAGAATCGACAATCCAAAGGACCGGACCAGCAAACTGAAGGGATCGATCCACCCGATGGCCGCCGAACCGAAACAGGCGGCAACCAGGCCGGCGATCAGCACGACGTATTTGCCCGTCTGCCAGCGCTTGTAGCGATTGGACTCAATGCGCTGCTTGCCGCGCTTGGCCTCCGAGGGCATGTTGCCGACAAAGTGTTGCAGCGTGCCCATGGGGCAAATCCAGCCACAAAAAAAGCGGCCCAGAAACAGCGTGGGCACCAGGATGAGCAGGCACCAGAGCAGGCCGCGGTAGAGGGCATGCGTAGCCAACGCGTTGACCAGGGCCACCAGCGGGTCCCACTCAAAGAACAGGCGCACCGGCGCGCTCAGTTTTACCTCGGTTGCGCCGCTGGGAAAGAAGCTGATCGAGGTAAAGAGCAGCAGCGCAAGAAAAAGCAGCAGGAAGAAAATCTGCGAAATCCTGCGCAACTTCGGCAATTTGGACTCGGCCACGAATCTCCTCCACACGCTGCGCGCGGGGCGCATTCCACTCGGGAAGAATGATTGTTGCTCAGGTAGAGTCTAGGCGGTGATCTGCATCACCTCTTGGTGGTTGCGACTCTGCTAGTGCGCCGCCTCAGCTTCCATTTGCCTGTGGCCGCTGGTCGCAGCTCCGGCATTATGCGCAAGGCCCAGGGCATCAATCACCGGGCCCAGCGCCAGCGCCGCCACCAGCAGGATGGCCAAATGAAAATCGCGCAACTGGGGCGCCGCGGCGGAGTGGCCGTTGGCATGAGCCACCAGCCGCAGAGTGATGGCGCCGACCGCGACCCCCATGCCCGAGCTGAGCTGCATCACGGTACTGAAAAAGCTGTTGGCCCGGCTCATTCTTCCCGGCGCAATCTCGGAGTAGGCGAGGGTGGTCGCGCAGGTGAACTCCATGGACCGGAAGCCGCCGTGCAGAAACAGGATGAGGACAATGAGGGCGACAGGCGTGGAGGGGGCCAGCGTGGCGCACGCAGCGATCGACACGGTCGTCATCACGCCGTTCACAATCAGCACGTTGCGGAAGCCGAAGCGGCGCAGGGTGGGAATGATAAACACCTTCATGCTCAGGTCGCCGCCAAACAGTGCCAGCAGGTACAGGCCCGATTGGAAGGCGGTCAGCCCGAAAACAATCTGAAACATGAGCGGAAGTAGAAAAGGCAGCACGCCCACCGCGATGCGGAAGGCGCTGGCGCCGTAAATGGAGAGCGAAAAGGACTTCAGCTTCAGCGATTCGAAGTCGATCAGCGACCGGTCAGGGCGGCGGCGGGCAACAGCAACCGCCACCACGCCGCTGAGCAGGCTGAGCGCAAGAATCACGCTGGGGAGCTGCCAATGCCCTCCCTCCCCGCCCAACTCCTCCATGGCATAGACCGTTCCGGCCGAGGCAAAGCCGCCCAGCACGAAGGTAGGCGCATCGAAGGGATGTACCTCGTCGCCGCGGACGTTTTCAATCCACCGCAGGGTCAGGATCAAGGCGAGAATGCCGATGGGCAGGTTGAGGAAGAAGATCCAGTGCCAACTGAAGTAGGTGGTGATGAAGCCACCCAGTGGAGGGCCGATCACCAGCGCGGAAAGTGCCGGCCAGGTGATGTAGGCCAGCGCTTGCGTCAGCTTCTCCCTGGGCGCGGTGCGCAGCACAATCAGACGGCCCACCGGGACCATCATGGCTCCGCCAATGCCCTGCAAAATCCTCATCAGGATGAACTGCGTCAGCGTGTGAGACACGCCGCAGAGCACCGAAGCCAGAGTAAACAATCCGATAGCGCTGGAGAAAACAGAGCGGGAGCCGAAGCGGTCCGCCACCCAGCCGCTGATGGGGATGAATACGGCCAGTGTGAGCATATAGGCGGTCATGCCGATGTTGAGGCTGACCGCGCCGACGTGGAAGCTGAGGGCCATCTGTGGAATGGCCGTGGCGATGATGGTGCCGTCCAGCATCTCCATGAAGAAAGATCCGGCAATCAGCGTCGTGGCATAGTACGGCGAGCGAATCTTCTTCATTTCACTAGTTTACGTAAACCGTGGCTCATTCCAGATTTTGCCGGGCATCGTAAAGAGGCTATCGAGACGGTCTCCTGCAGTTGGCCCCGCGAGAATCTCCTTCAATCTTCCTGGACAGCAAGTCAGAGCCGGTTAATCAACGAGGCCATGCAGGCGGCGCCGAAGCCGTTGTCAATGTTGACCACGGATACGTTGGGCGAGCAGGTGTTCAGCATGCCCAGCAGCGCGGCAATGCCGCCAAACGACGCTCCATATCCCACGCTGGTCGGGACTGCCAGCACCGGCGCGTTCACCAGTCCGCCCACTACGGTGGGCAGAGCGCCCTCCATGCCGGCGCACACAATCAGCACGCGCGCCGACTGCAGCGAGCTTTTTTGCGCCAGCAGGCGATGGATGCCAGCCACGCCCACGTCGGAAATCAGTTCCACCGTGTTGCCCAGAATTCGCGCGGTGACCACGGCTTCTTCGGCAACCGGCAGGTCGCTGGTCCCGGCGCAGACCACGGCAATGGTTCCCTTGCCCGGCGTGACAGGCGTCTGGGTCAGGGTAATGGCGCGGGCCAGTTCGTGAAACTCCGCGCGCGGCTCCACAGCCAGCACCGCCTCGAACGCCTCGCGGCTGGCGCGGGTAGCCAGCACATTGCCGCCCGCCTGCGCCATGTGAGCAAAGATCGTGGCCACCTGGGCCGTGGTTTTGCCGGCGGAAAAAATCACCTCGGGCATGCCCGTGCGCAAAGCGCGGTGATGATCGATCTTGGCAAAGCCCAGATCCTCAAAGGGCAGATCGTGAAGCCGCTCCATCGCAAGATCGACACTGGTGCGGCCTTCGCGGACTTCGTTGAGCAACGCCTCGATGCGCTCGGGATCCATCAGCGGGCCTCCTTTTCTGCATGGATGCGCA
>CAVZNE010000314.1:0-4408 GCA_963776445.1 Terriglobales bacterium | reverse complement strand
TCCTTCTCCGGCGTTTCGGTGCGCGGCTAACTTCGCATCGGCATCGAACGGTGCGACAACCTCTCTAGCTTCAAAAGGGCGCGGCTTCGGCTGCGCCCTTTTTTTATCCAATCGACAATCTAATTTCTTGTGGAGTCTTGAGCCAAAAAATGGACATGTTGTGCCCGGCACATCTCTTCACCTCCGCCAGTGTGCGCCGAAGGAGGGTAATTGCCGGCAAGCGGGAGGAAGAGAGGCACTATTAGAGCGGTTCACAAGTGAAATTCACTACGCTTTTCTACATTGTTTGATGAGCGCAGAAAAGGAATTCCTGCCGGCAGCCACGGAGCGCTTCGACACAATCGACATCCTGCGCGGGTATTCGCTTCTGCAGTCAGGACATATCAACTGTTCTTGGACGGGAAGGCTGCGGCTCAAGTAGAATAGCTAAAAATAGCTTTAGAGTGGCAACGAACCACCTCGCGCTGTCGGGCATCAGTTCGCTCATTGCCTGAGTGGGGGTTGTGCCATGGGCCGCAACTGCGAATAGAACCCAGGAGTCTTGCCGTTTTGCCATTGCAACTCGCTACGTCCATTCGTCGCCTCGCTTCTGCCCGTCAAGCTTGCACACTCGCTGTGCTTGCTGTACTCGTCGCTGCCGGTCCCGCTGCCAGCGCGCGCAGCACCAAGCCCCACGGTCATCCTCATCTCCACGCGATGAAGCACATGCTGGCGAACGTTGGCCTGCCTGGCATGGGTTTCATTTCTGACGACGATGTGCCTGAAGATGGCCAGAAGTATGAGCTCAAGCTCGCGCGGCAAGGTGGCGAGATCATCGATGTCATCTACAGGGTGGGCGATACGTATATCCCCGAGGCTCTCGGCAAACTCAGCCTGTTCCTGCGCGACAGCCACAACGACGAGGTCAAGAGCTACGATCCCCGCACCTTCGACGTGCTCCACACGATGCTTGCGAAGCTGAATCGATCGAGCAGCGTAATCCAGGTCCTTTGCGGCTACCGCACCAAAGAGACGAACGATGCTCTCCGTGAGAGCAGAACCACCAACGCGGCCGAACACTCACAGCACATCGAAGCGAGTGCGATCGATATGCGGGTTCCTGGCATTCCAGCGGTGCAGTTGCGGGACGCTGCGCTTTCACTCGGCGCCGGTGGCGTGGGCTACTACCCTAAAGGTCAATTCATCCACGTAGACACGGGTCCCGTCAGGGAGTGGACATCTTCGCCGCACCGCGCCAAACACACGCGCCGCCGTCGCCATGCGTAACGCCAAGGCCTCGCGCTGTGAATGCAGGCGATGGATCAGGGCCTACAAGGAGGATCGGTTCCGGTATACGCCGTAAGGCTCGGAAACGATGTAGCCCCAAGTTTGTCGCCAATTCCAGTTCCAGTTTTGTTCCCCAGTCCGCATCGTCAAAGCCATTGCGCTGTAGATTTTCGGACCTTGCCCCCCAAAACTTTTTGTCGCGCCTCCAAAGCCGTTCAAAAAAACACTTTTCAGCCCAAGCCCCCTGATGTCTGCTTTTCGGCATATTTTCCCTGCATTTGCCTCATCCCCCACCCCGTTCGTCCCAATGCTCCAAAATCGGCCGCGCCGTCCCGCGCCCTCCCACCGTTTACCTCTTTCCGCGCGTCTAACCAAACGGGATGAAGTTTCAATCTCTTTATCCTCAGGAGAAAAGCGATTCGAGCCGCGTGCCTCCCCAGGACACCCACTCCGTTTCCGCTGTAGACTTGCAGGCAGGGTCCATTCATGACGTTGTGTAAAATTCGTTCGTTCGCCGTTCTTTCGGCCGCTCTTCTGTGCCTGCTGGCGTTGCCCGCCGTGGGCCGCGCCCAATCCTCCAGCAGCAACCCCGCCAAGGGCCAGAGCTCGTCTTCGCAGCCCATGGTGCAGGAGAAGGCGCCCTCGCTGGTCGATCCGGCCGGGCCCACCATTTCGCTGGTCAGTTCCGAACCCGTATTCATCATGGCCTCGGCGCTGAACGCCTGCGGCTACGACGAGGGGCTGGAAGAGAGCGCGCCGGTGCGCAAGCAGGTTCGCGACGAAATCAACCAGGCGCTGGCCCGCAGCGAAGACGCGCGCAACAAGCGCGACGCCGTCTGCCTTTACATTGCCCAGCACCGCATGACCGGCTCGCAGCGCGACATTTCGCAGTACATCTCGCTGGCCCTGTATCTGACCCCTCCGCCCGAGTTGGAAACCTCCGTCGAGTTGCCGGAGATGCCGCCCGACTCCACCCAGGTGGTGGAAATTGTTCCCCTGCTGCGCAGCTTTGTGGAGGCCGTGGATCTGCACGGAATCTGGCTGGCGGTGCATCACACGTACGACGAAGAAGCCGACCGGCTGCACGATCCCATGTCGAAGATGATCGTGTCGACCAACCTCTACCTCAAGTTGCCGGCCTCCACTTACGACGGGCGGCGGTTTGTGGTGGTGATCGAGCCCATGCTCTCGCCGCACGCGGTCAATGCCCGCATCTACGGCACCGACTACGTGGTGGTGGTTTCGCCGGTGGACGGCAAGATTCGCATGGACGACGTGCGCCACACCTACCTGCACTACGTGATTGAGCCGCTGCTCTATGCGCGCGCTAACGCAGTGGATCGCATGCAGCCCATCCTGAAGGAAGTGCGCGAGGCTCCTCTGGAGTTCCGTTACCGCTCCGACTCCGTGCCCCTGACCATCGAGAGCCTGATCAAGGCCATCGAGGCGCGCACCATGGATACCGGCATTCCCGAGTACAAGATTCCCGCCGGCGTGATGCGCTCGGACATGGCGAAGTATGAGAATGAGCGCCAGGCCGTTCAGAAGAAGATGGACGCTGTCCGCTGGGCCACCGTGCGCCACGACATGACCCAGGGCTTTGTGCTGACCCAGTACTTCTACGAGCAGATGATCCAGTTTGAGAAGGACCCGGCCGGATTGCGCGACACCATCGGCGAGATGGTCTACAGCATGGACGTGGACCAGCAGGTGCATCGCGCCCGCCAGCTCGAGTTCGACAAGGAAGCGGACGGTGATGTGCTCACCCGCAGCCACCCCCGCAAGTTGTCCGGATTGGACCTGGCCGAAGCGCGGCTGGCGGCTGGCGACATCGCTACGGCCAGCGGCATGGCGCGCCAGACGCTCACCGTGCATGCCGATACCCTGGAATCGATGGCCGACAGCGCCCGCGCCAACTTCATTCTGGCCCGGGCCGCCATCCTCACCGGCCATCCGGATCAGGCGATCGAGGGCTTCCAGAAGACGCTGGCTACCAGCAAGGACCCGCGTCTGCTCTCCTGGTCGCACATCTACCTGGGCCGCATGCTGGATCTGGATTGCAAGCGCGACGAGGCGCAGGCCGAGTACAAGCTGGCGCTCACAACGCGCGACGGCCAGCAGGACACGCGGCTGGCCGCCGAGCGCGGCGTCAAGGCGGCTTACTCCGTCAAGGGCCACAGTTGCGAAGAGGATGCGGACGACGATACGCCGGAGCCTGGCAAACCGGGAGTTTCCGGGCCAGCGGGTGCGCAAAAGCCGCAATAATCCGCTGCATGCGGGATACGGGATCCGATTTTGCATCGAATCGATACGTAGCGCGAACCGCTGGAGTTCTCCGGCCGCGGCTTCGGCTCCAAAAACTGCTCCCCAAAATGGATGAGTAGGTCCAAACTGATTGAGGGGCACATGGAAGCGGTTCTCACAGAACTGGAAAGCACGCTCGGGCATAGTTTTTCCAGCCCGGAAGTGCTGGTGCGCGCACTCACGCATCGCTCCTTGTCGAACGAGCGGGCGCATGAGAGCGGGAACGAACCGTCCGCGGCCACCGGCGACAATGAGCGGCTGGAGTTTTTGGGCGACGCCGTGCTGGGCCTGGTGGTGGCCGAGGCTTTGTTTTCGGCGCATCCGGAGTGGCAGGAGGGCGAACTGACCAGGGTTCGCTCCCAGCTTGTGAGCCGGCAGCATATGGCGGAAGTGGCCTCGGCCATCCGCCTGGGGAGCCACCTGCGCCTGAGCCGGGGCGAGGATCGCAGCGGACTGCGCAACAAAAGCACCATACTTTCGAATACCATGGAAGCAGTGCTGGCTGCGCTGTTTCTGGACGGCGGGCTGGAGCCGGTGAGAGCCTTTGCCCGCCGTTGGGTCATGGGCGAGGCCGCCGAGCATCTGGCGGAGGAGTTGCGCTCCGGGGCGGCGCTGGGCAATTTCAAGTCGGCTTTGCAGGAGCACTTGCAGGCGGAACGGCTCGGAGCGCCGGTTTACCGGGTGAAAAGCGAAAGTGGCCCCGACCACCGCAAACGCTTCTTGGTCGAGGTCCGTCTCAAGACTGGAGAGAGTGAGCCAGGAAAGGCGCTGGCTCGCGGCATGGGAAGCACCAAAAAGCACGCGGAGCAGGATGCCGCGCGGCGCGCCTTGGAGCGTA